>NZ_BAAAPF010000146.1:0-17026 GCF_039531005.1 Streptomyces synnematoformans | reverse complement strand
CCGAGGCCGCGGCCGGGTCCGCCGCGGCCCGCTCCGCCGCCCGCCCGGCCGCGGCGGCGGACTTCGCCGATCTCACCGTGGCGCGGCTGCACCTGGAGGGGCAGCGGCGTGAGGTCGCGGAAGCGGCGCGCTGGCTGGACGACGAGGACCGCCAACTCCTCTCCCTGTGGTGGCTGGAGGTCGCCGGCGAGCTGAGCCGCCGCGACCTCGCCGAGGCGCTCGGCGTCAACCGGGCGCACGCCGCCGTACGCGTCCAGCGGATGAAGGAGCGGCTGGAGACGGCGCGCGGCATCGTGCGCGTGCTGGCCGGACCGCAGCCGGCGCACTGCACCGGCCTGCGAGCCCTGCTCACGACCTGGGACGGCAGGCCCGTCTCCGTCTGGCGCAAGCGGCTGGCCCGCCACATCCGCGGCTGCTCCGGTTGCGGGGCGCCACGCACGGGGATCGTGCCGGCGGAGCAACTGCTGGCGGGGCTGGCCCTGGTGCCGCTGCCCACGGGATTCGCGCTTTCCCTGGCGCTGGGCGGCAAGACCGCCTCGGCGGCTCTCGTCGGCACCGGCTGGTCGGCGAAGGCGGTCGCGGCGCTGGGCAAGCCCGCCGCGGCGGTCACGGCCGGGGCGACGCTCGCGGCGGGCGGCGCGGCGCTGCTGGTCTACGAGCGGCCCGCCGACCCGCCGCCGCGCAGCGCCGCCCCCGCGACGTCCTCCTCTCCGGCACCCAGCACGCCGCCCCCGGCGAGCGCACCACCCTCCTCCGCCCCGCCGACCGCGACCACCGAGCCCCCGGACCCGCGGCCGGCCGCCCGTTACGGCAGCGTGGTCGACGCCGTCGACGAAGCCCCCGACCCCGGCCGCCCGCCCGGCCCGCTGCCCCGCCGGGCGGACCGCGGCCTGACCAGTACCGGCGGCCCCAGCGCCAACCTCACCCACCGGGGGGAGACCGTGACGCTGCGCGGCACGGGCTATGTGCGGGTCCGCTGGCAGATCCTGCCCGTGCAGCGGCCGGGGAGTCTGGTCATGGCCTCCTGGACCGGCCTGGAGGGCAGGCTCTTCCACGTCGCCTCCGGGGGCGGCCGGCGGATGGACGACCTGAAGCCGGGCAGCCCGGACGAGACGTGGATGGGCTCGCCGGCCATCGGGGTCACGGTGCTGCCCGCGGGCGCCCAGCAGATGTGGCAGAACGAGTACTTCTGGCTCGACGGCACGGTCACCCTCAACCAGAACGAACGCGGCGCGGACTACAACCTCATCATCCAGCCCGCCGCCTACGAGGACGTCGTACTCGACCTGCGTACGCCGCCGGACCCGCGGGCCGGCATCGTCCGCCACGGTCTCGTCCGCGACACCGGCGACAACCGCACCCCCGTGCCGCAGTACCTCACCCGCGCCCGCCCCGCCGACCCGGCCGGAGTCCCCCAGCGCTCCGAGGTCGGGGAGGAGCCGCAGGCCACCGACCGCTCCACCCGGTCTTGACATGCCCTGGAAAAGAAGCGGTAGTTGATTGGGGCAGACGAGACGAGAGGGAGTGCCATGCATGATGCCGGACCGAGCATTCACCGCCGCGCGTTGCTGGCGGCGGCGGGGCTCACGCTTTTCGCGACATCGGCCCCACCCGCGCAGGCCGCACCCGCGCAGCCCGAGCCCGAGCCCGAGGCCAGGGACGAGCCGACGGTCCTGATCTACACCGGGACGACCGGGTACCGCCACGCCGGCGCGATCGACGGCGGCATCGGGCCGATCCAGAAGGCGCTGGACGAGGCCGGGATCGCGTCGGTGCGGGAGGACTGCGACGGCCTCGGCGGCGCCCCGGGCAACTGCGACCACCCCGACGCGAACCCGCGCGTCTTCACCCCGGACAACCTCGCCCGCTACGACGCGATCTTCCTCTTCAACGCCTCGTCGCAGTGGCTCGGCGGCGGCCGTCCCGGCCCCCTGTGGGACGACGAGCAGCGCGCCGCGATCCGGGGGTTCGTCAACGCCGGCGGCGGGATCGCGGCCAACCACAACGCGGTCGACATGGGCGCGGGCGCCACCACCTGGGACTGGTGGGACGGCGGGCCCGGCAGCGCCGTCGGCACCCTGATGACCGGCCACGCCGCCACCGACCTGAACAACGTCGCCACGGTACGGGTCGCCGACCGCCACCATCCGTCAACGCGCCACCTGCCCCGGGAGTTCGGCTTCGGCGACGAGCACTACAACTTCGCCCGCAGCGTGCGCGGCGAGGCGCACGTGCTGGCCACGCTGGACGAGGAGTCGTACGACCCCGGCCCGAACGCGATGGGCAAGGACCACCCGATCTCCTGGTACAAGCGGTACGACGGCGGCCGCATCTGGGTGACGGGCATGGGCCACTTCGCCGAGTCCTACACCGAGAACGGCGGCGACAACAACCTCGTCAAGCACCTCGTCGGAGGCATCAGCTGGGCCGCCGGCGCCAGCGGCCCGGGCCAGTGCACGAAGGATTCGACCGGTCGGCCGTCCAGCAGACCGTAACCAGCGGCGACCGTGCCGAGCGCGCGGCGGTGCGGGCTCGACCGCCGTACCGCCGTACAGCCGGCCCGCGAGGCCGGTGCCGTTGACCGGCACCGGCCGGCGGGCCGGCCGCGCGCGCAGCACCCTTGCGAGAGCCCCCCTTTCGTGGTCCGATGTTGATGACCTTGGTGGTCAGAAGCAGTTCGAGTGTCGCAAGCGAATCAGCGCCGCCCACAGCGAAGCAGAGGTTCGAATGCGCAACGAAACGCTGGAGGGCCTCGTCCTCGGAGACGTACTCAGAGACCGGGCCGCAACCCATCGAACAGAGACCTTCCTCAAGTTCCACGAGGGCGAGGTCACTTACGGCGAGGTCGACTCGATGGCCGACCGCGTGGCCCAGGGGCTGGCCACCGCGGGCATCGGCCGCGGCCACCACGTCGGCGTGATGCTCCCCAACTGTGCCGACTTCATCCACGTGATCTTCGCGCTGGCCCGGCTGGGCGCCGTCGCCGTGCCGATCAACGTCGGCTACCGCGGCGAGCTGCTCCGGCACGTCCTGGACACGTCCGACGCCTCGGCGCTGATCATCGACGCGCCGTACGCCGACAGGCTGCCGGCGGTCGCCCCGCAACTGCCCGATCTGGGCCGCCTCGTCGTCCGCACCGAGGGCGCGTCCGACGTCCCGCTCCAGCGGCTCGGCAAGCCCGCCGTGACGCTGTCCAGCCTGCTGTCCAACGGGGCGGAGGCCCCGCGCGTCGACGTCGGCTTCGGCGATCTGCAGGCGATCATGTACACCTCGGGCACCACCGGCCCCTCCAAGGGCGCGATGGTCCCGCACGCCCTCGCGCTGACGTGTGCGCTGGACTCGCTCGACTTCCTGGACCGGTGGGGCAAGACGACCTACTGCCCGCTGCCGCTGTTCCACGCCGCCGGGCTCTGGGACGGCGTGATGTCGGCGCTCCTGGCCGGCGGTTCCATCGCCATCGTCGAGCGCTTCAGCGCCTCGCGGTTCTGGGACGACGTGCGGAGGTTCGACGCGCAGGTCGCCATGAGCGTCTTCTCGATGATCCCGATACTCCTCAACCAGCCGCGCACCGAGCGCGACAAGGAGCATCCGCTGCAGACCTTCTACATGGGCAAGTCGAGCCTCGACGAGCCGCTGCTGGAACGTTTCGGCGTCCGCTCGGTGGAGACCTACACCAGCACCGAGGTCGGCATCGCCACCGCCAGCCCGTACGGCGAGTGGCGGCTCGGGTCGTGCGGGCAGGCCCACGGGGAGCGGTTCGAGGTGGCGGTGGTCGACGAGTGGGACCGCGTGGTCGGGGCGGACGAGCCGGGGGAGCTGGTCGTACGGCCGCGGCAGCCGTTCGTGATCACGACCGGCTACTACGGCGCTCCCGGGGCCACGGCCGACTGCTTCCGCAACATGTGGTTCCACACCGGCGACCGCGTGTGGCGCGACGCCGACGGCTACTTCTACTTCCTCGACCGGATGAAGGACGCCATCCGGCGCCGCGGCGAGAACATCTCCGCCTTCGACCTGGAGTGCGAGGTCAACCTGCACCCCTCGGTCCTGGAGTCGGCCGCCATCGGCGTGCCCTCCGAGCTGGGCGACGAGGACGTCAAACTGACGGTCGTGCTGCGGCCGGGAGCGGCGCTGGAGCCCGCCGAGCTGGTGGCGTTCTGCGCGGAGCGGCTGCCCCGTTCGATGGTCCCGCGCTACGTCGAGTTCATCGACGCCCTGCCGCGCACGCCCACCGACAAGGTCGCCAAGTACCGACTGCGGGCCGAGGGCGACCACGGCCTCACGCCCGGCACCTGGGACCGGGAGGGGGAGCAGGCGTGAACTGGGCGGACACCCCGGAGCAGGCGGCCTTCCGGGAGGAGGTGCGCGCCTTCGTGCGCGACCGCTTCCCGCCGGCCTACGTGCCCGACCCCGAGGCCGAGCAGAGCCTCGAACCCGAGGACGTCTGGGGCTACAACTGGCCGGTCGACCGCGTCTCCGGCGACCCGGCGCGCCGCGACGGGGCCCGGGCGTGGGCCGCGGCCCTCGCCGAGCGCGGCTGGATAGCGCCGCACTGGCCGCGCGAGTACGGCGGGGCGGGCCTGTCGGCGCTGGAGGAGTTCATCCTCCAGGAGGAGATGATGCGCGCCCGCGTCCCGACCGTGAACGGGATCGGCGCCTTCCTGCTCGGCCCGACGCTCCTGGCGCACGGCACCGCCGCGCAGCGCGCCGCGCACCTGCCGCCGATCGCCCGGGGCGAGGTCACCTGGGCCCAGGGGTTCTCGGAGCCGGGCTCCGGGTCGGACCTCGCCTCACTGCGCACCCGCGCGGTCCGCGACGACGGCGGCACCACCCGCTCCGGCGAAGCCGAGCGCGGGGGAGAGGACACCGGCACGTACCTCGTCAACGGGCAGAAGGTGTGGACCTCGCTCGGGCAGTACGCCGACTGGCTGTTCGTGCTCGTCCGCACCGACCCGGAGGCGACGAAGCCGCACCGCGGGATCACCTTCCTGCTCGTGGACGCCACCGCGCCCGGCGTGACCATCCGCCCGATCACCGACATCCGCGGCGCGGCGCCGTTCTGCGAGATCTTCTTCGAGGACGTACGGGTGCCGGCGGCCAACCGGGTCGGCGAGGAGAACCGCGGCTGGTACGTCGCCATGACCGCGCTGAGCTTCGAGCGGGCGGGCATCGGGGCCACGATCAAGTACGAGCAGGCGCTCTCGGAACTCGTCGGCTACGCCCGCTCGGCGGAGGGCCGCCGGTTCCTCCGGGACGACACCAGGGCCGCGCTGCGCCAGGAGATCGCCCGCCGCCACACCGAGATCCGGGTCCAGTACAACCTCGCCCGGTACACCGTGTCCCAGCAGGCGGCCGGCGGCGTGCCCGGCTACGAGGCGTCGGTCAACCAACTCTTCGGCGCCGAGCTGCACCAGCGGCTGGCCCGTACCGGCGCCTCGGCCTTCGGCCGGTACGCCCAGCTCTGGCAGCGCCGCGACGCCCCGCTCGGGGCCGTCTTCACCCACATGGCGCGCGACTCCGTGGCCTCCACCTTCCTCGGCGGCGCAGCGGAGATCCAGCGTGACGTCATCGCCACCCGCGGGCTGAAACTGCCGCGCAGCCGCTAACGAACCGAGGAGGAGTCCACTCCATGTACGAAACCCTCGACCTCAAGATCGAGGAGCGGGTCGCCTGGCTGACCCTGAACCGGCCCGAGAAGCTCAACGCGCTCACCCCGACGACGATGCGCGAACTCCGCCGGTTCTTCACCGAGGTGGACGACGACGAGGACGTCTGCGTGGTGGTGCTGCGGGGAGCCGGCGAGCGCGCGTTCTGCGCGGGAATGGACCTCGGCTGGTCGGAGCAGCTCACCAAGCGGGAGCGGGTGGAGCAGGGCCGCCTCGGCGAGAAGACGTTCGCGATGATGGAGCGGCTGTCCGTCCCGGTCGTCGCGGCCGTGCACGGCTACGCCGTCGGCGGCGGTCTTGAGCTGGCGCTGGCCGCCGACTTCATCGTCGCCGCCGACAACGCGAAGATGGGCCTGGTCGAGATCACGCTGTCCGCCCGCCCGCCGTACCGGCCGAAGATGACCGAGGACGGCGACCCCGACCAGCCGGAGTTCGGCGGCTCCGCGCCCGGCTGGGGCGGCGTCAAGCGGCTCCCGCGGCGGGTCGGCACGGCCATGGCCAAGGAGCTGCTGTTCACCGGCGTCCGGCTCGACGCCGCGCGGGCGCAGCAGATCGGGCTGGTCAACGACGTATACCCGACCGAGGAGTTCGGCAAGCGGGTCGGCGAACTCGCCGAGCGGATCGCCGCGATGAACAGGTACAACCTGCGCCTCGTCAAGGAACTGGTCACCAACGGGTACGACTGGATCGAGCCGCATCCCGGCTGAGCCGCGTCCACGGGGCGGAACGGAAGCGAACGAGGAGGATCTGTGCGGATTTACCGGATCGACCACATCGGCCAGGTCGCGCCGGAGCTGGAGCCGCAGGTGGCGCTGCTGGAAGGGCTGTTCGGCTTCAGGCGGACCCGGAGCTGGGAGAACCCCGCCGAGGGCTGCCGCGGCGTACGGCTCGCGCTCCCCGGCAACCCGGGGCACACCTGGGAGGTGCTGGCGCCGGCCGGGGAGGAGTCCGCGATCCGGGAGTTCCTCGACGGCCAGGGCGGCCGCCCGGGGCTGCACCACGTCGCCGCCGAGGTCCCCGACCTCGGCGCCGCGCGCGCCGAGCTGGAGGCCCTCGGCGTCAAACCGGCCGCCGGCGGGGCCGGGGGCTGGCTGGAGGCGTCGCTGTCGCCGCCCGGGCGCGGGCCGGGCGTGCTGTTCCGGCTGCGCGGGCCGGGGGACCTCGCCCTGTGCGGCGACGGGCCGGCCGCGCCGGCGACCGCCGAGCCTCCCCCACAGCGCGCAGAGCGCGCGTGGGCGGTACCCCCGGACGCGCCCTCGCTCGGCATCGTCGCCCTCGACCACGTGTGCCAGGCGTTCCCCGACCGCGACGAACTGGCCCGCTGGTACGAGCGGCTCGCCGGCTTCGTGGAGGTCTGGCGTACGCCCGAGGACGAACACCCGGACATGGCGGACCTCGTGCTGAACATCCCGGGATCGACGATCTGCTGGGAGGTCATCATGCCGCGCGGCGAGGACTCGTTCATCGAACGGTTCTGGAACAAGAACGGCGCCGCCGCGCACCACGTGACCTTCGAGGTCGCCGACTGGGACCGGGCGATGGCGGCCTGCGCGCACCACGAGGTGCCGGCGTTCGGCGAGAACGCGGGCAGCACCGACGGCGCCGCCTGGCACGACACGTTCATCCACCCCAAGCACACCGGCGGCGTGCTCGTGCAGCTCTTCTGGGAGGAGCGGCCCGGCGTCTGGGTGCGGTCCGACAAGATCCCGCCGGTGGCCTGATGGACCTGACACTCACCGAGGACCAGGAGCTGATCCGGGCCACCGCCCGGGGACTCCTGGAGTCGCGGAGCGCGAGCACCGGGGCCCGGGCGATGGCGGACGAACCCGCCGGCTACTCCGCCGCGCTGTGGAAGGAGATGGCCGGCCTCGGCTGGACCGGGCTGGCGCTGCCCGAGGCCCACGGCGGCGTCGGCGCCGGCTTCCTGGAACTGTGCCTGGTCGTGGAGGAGATGGGGCGCTTCCAGATACCGAGCCCGCTGGTGTCCACGGCGGTGTGCTGCGCGCTGCCCCTCGCCCGGTTCGGCACCGCGGCGCAGCAGGAGCGGTGGCTCGGGGAGATCGTCCGCGGGCGGGTCATGAGCGCCGTGCCGGGCCGCTGGGACGGCACGGGCGGCGAGATCGGCGCGGTCGAGCGGGACGACGGGTTCGTCCTCGACGGCACCGCGCAGTTCGTGCCGTACGCGCACGTCGCGGAGGACCTGCTCGTCGTGCCCGGCGCGGGGCCGGCGCTGCTGGTGGACGCCACGTCGCCGGGCATCGTGCGCGAGCGGCTCGACGCGGTCGGCGGCGACCGGCCGCACCGGGTCCGCTTCGACGGGGTGGCCGTGCCCCGCGACCGCGCCCTGACCGCCGGCCGCCCCGTCGCGGAGGCGATCGACGCGTATGGCGCCGCCGCCACCTGCGCCGCGATGGTCGGCGCGGCCCAGCGGGTCCTGGACATGACGGTCGAGTACGCGGCGGAGCGCGAGCAGTTCGGCCGGCCCATCGGCTCCTTCCAGGCGGTCCAGCACCACTGCGCGAACATGGCCGTCGACGTGCTCGGCTCGCGCTTCCTGGCGTACGAGGCGATCTGGCGGCTGTCGGCCGGCCTGGACGCCGTGGCGGAGGTGTCGATGGCCAAGGCGTGGGTGAGCGAGGCGTGCCGGCGGGTCTGCGACACGGGCCACCAGGTGCACGGCGCGATCGGCTTCACGTACGAGCACGACCTGCACCTCTTCTCCCGCCAGACGGCGGCGTGGGCGCTGGCCTTCGGCGACGCCGACCACCACTGGGACCGCGTGGCCGGCCACCTGGGGTGGGACGCCTGAGGGCACGCCGGCCGGCGCGCGGTCCGCGGCGCCGCCGGGCGGCAAGGAGTGCGGGCGGTGCGCCGGTGGTTGAGCCTGTCGTGCGCCGGTGCGCGCTTCACCGAGGCGGTGTCAGTGCCGGCTGCGAGGATCCGGACATGACGAACTTCTCCGCCATCGGCGCCTACTGGGACGGCCGGGCCGGCAGTTTCGACGACGAGCCGGACCACGGACTGCGGGAGGAGGCGACGCGGGCGGCGTGGGCGGACCGCCTGGCCGCGTGGATACCGCACACCGGGGCCGACGTGCTCGACGTCGGGTGCGGCACGGGGACGTTGACCTGTCTGCTGGCCGCCGCCGGGCACCGGGTCACCGGTGTGGACCTGGCGCCCCGGATGGTCGGGCAGGCGCGGGCCAAGGCGGCGGCCGCGGGGCTGCGGGCCCGGCTGCTGGTGGGGGACGCCTCGGCGCCGCCCACCGGAGACGACACGTTCGACGCCGTGCTCTCCCGGCATCTGGTGTGGACGCTCCCGGAGCCGGAGGCCGCGCTGCGGGAGTGGGTGTCGCGGCTGCGGCCCGGCGGGGTTCTCGTGCTGGTCGAGGGCCGGTGGGGCGGCGCGGAGCCCGATGCAGAGCCGTACGGGGCGGGCACCGGGGTGCTGCCGTGGGGCGCCGGTGTCGGGGCGGAGGCGCTGGCCGCCGCGGTGCGGCCGCTGGTGGCGGGCGTCCGCGTCGAGGACCTCGGCGGCGACGAGCGGTTGTGGGGCGGGCCGGTCTCCGACGAGAGGTACGTCCTGACAGCCCGGGTGTGACGGAGCCGCCCGAGGCGGCCGTGCGGGCCGCTAAACCCCAGTGCATCCGGATGCAACCATCGTGTGGTCTCCGTGCTCGTGGGATCTGAGTGGCGGGCGGGGAGGGGACAACGTGGTTGGTGCAGTGAGCCGGATGGGTGAAACCACCGGCCGCACCCGTCGCGCTCGTCACTGCGCGGCGCAGTCACTCCCTCCCGTCGCACACCGCGAGGGGACGACTCTTGGAGGCAAGATGTCCGTACAGATGACCCCGGCTCTCTCCCCCGTCCGGGCCGGCGTGGCCGAGCGGGCCGCGCTCACGGCGCTGGTCGACGAACCGGAGGCCCCGTTCAGCGACGCGCCCGTGTACTCCCCGCAGGGTGCCGGGGCACTGCTGCTCGGGCTGCTGCTCTCGTCCCCGAAGCTCCCGAAGGAGCCGCGCCCCTCGTAACGGGCCCCGGACCCGGCGAAGAGGAACCACGTCCGTGACCGACAGCAGAAGGTGAGCGCCCGATGTCGAATGCCGCACTGCGGGCCGACTACGCCCAGGCGGTGGAGCAGCTGGCCGGGCGCGTCCTGGGTGTCCTCCGGGACACCCAGGCTCCGCTGCCGGCCGTGTCCGACGCGGACCGGCCGGCGGACACCGCCGCGCTGGCGGCCGTGCGCGTGCTGGGGCCCGACCTCTTCGCGCCCTCCCTCTTCTGCCGGGAGCCGTTGCCGCAGCCCGACCGGGAGGCGCTCGGCTCGGCCCTGCAGGCGTTCCCGCCCCACCCGGACGACAGCGCCGAGGCGCGGTGGCGCGACCGCACCACCGCCGCGCTGCTCGCCCACGGGACGAACGGCGGGACGGCCGTTCCCTACCCGGCCGACGGCCCCGGGGCCTTCGGGGGAGCCGGGGGCGCCGACGCCGGCGAGGAGGCCGAGGACGCCGGGCTGTCCTGGCAGGAACGGTCGCGGCGCATGGCGCGGCTGGCGCCGCTGGCGCTCCCGGAGGTGGACGGGCCCTTCCAGCAGCGGGCCTGCCGCCACGTCCGGGCGCTCAGCCGCGGCGCCGCCCGCTCCCTGATGCGCCGCGACTACCCCACCGCGGCCCGGCTCGTGCGCTGGCTCGCCCTGGCCCGGAGCCGCGGCGCCGCGCCCGCCCTCGACCTGCCGACGGTGCTGGACCACCTGCGGCTGTGGGGCGGGGGCGGCGCCCGTACCGCGCTCGACCTGACCATCGCCGGAAGGCTTTTGGCCGGTACGGAAGGAGCGCCGCGATGACGGTCCACGAGCCGGCGGAGCCGGTGCGCGCCACGATGCTCCGCACCGGCACCCGGGCGCTGGGCTGGCTGAACCGCAACCGCGGGCAGCTCACCTTCGCCGGGGACACCACGGCCGAACTGGCCGAACCCGACAGCGTCTACAAGCCGCTGGGCGAGCTGGCGCTCGCCGCGTCGCTGGTGCTGCGCGACGACCCGTTTCACGCGGCCGACCGGCGCGCCGCCCGCGACCTGCTCGACTTCGCCTGGGACCAGCTCCGCGGCGGCGACCTGCTCTACGAGCGGCAGCTGCGGTTCCCGGCCATGACCGACCCGCTGGAGACCTACGTCCACTTCCACCGCGCCGGCCACCGCCACGAGCCGCTGCAGGCGCTCCTCGCCCATCTGACCGGCCTGGCGTCGTACCGCGAGTACGAGCACGTGCCCAACCGCCGCATGGCGGTGGCCAACGCGACCCGGGTCATCGGGATCGACGACCGGGCCGACTGGCCCGCGCGCACCGCGGCCACGTGGCTCGGGGCCACACCCGAGCCGTGGACCATGGACTGGATGACGGCGTATCACGTGACCCACACCGTCTTCCACCTCACCGACTGGGGCGCCGAGCCGCGTGGCCTGCCGCCGCACGTGCGGGACTACCTGGCCACCTGGCTGCCGGTGTGGACCGACGTGTGGCTGGAGATCGAGGAGTGGGACCTCGTCGCCGAACTCCTCCTCGTCGACGCCTGCCTGCCGGAACCGGCCCACGACCCGGCCGCCTGGCGGCGGCTGGCCGCCGCACAGCACGAGGACGGGCTGCTGCCGCGCGACGGCCGGACGGGCACGGAGGACCCCGCCGTGCGGTTCTACAACCACTACCACACCGCCGTGGCCGCCGTGACCGCCGCGACCGCCGCACTCTCGCGCAGCGGTGCCTAGCCGGGCGGCGACGACGTGGGACTCCGCGACGAACCCCTCAAAGCGGTGGCCGCCGCCGCGGAACGTCGCGCGGCGGTGGTCGTCGCGGTGTCCGTGACCGGCGCGTACCGCACGCTGAGCCGCGGCGGCGTCGACCGCAAGGGCACCGCGTCGGTCACCGACCGCACCCGCTTCGAGGTCGGCTCGGTGACCAAGACCTTCACCGCGCTGCTGCTCGCCGACTCCGCCGTCCGCGGCGAGGTCGGCCTGACCGGCCGGATCGCCGAACACCTCCCGTACGTCGCCCTCCCGCGCGGCCACGGCCGGGCCATCACCTACGAGCATCTGGCGACCCACACCTCCGGCCTGCCGCGGCTCCCGCCCGGGCTGCTCCGCCGCGGGCTGCCCTCCTGGTTTGCCAACCCATACCGGTCGTTCACCCCCGAGATGCTGCTGCCCGCCCTCGGCCGCGCCGTCGTGCACCACCCGCCCGGCACCCACACCCGGTACTCCAACTTCGGCGTCGGGCTGCTCGGCCGGCTGCTGGCCGACGGCGCCGGCTCCGACTACGGGTCGCTGCTCCGCCGGCGCGTGCTCGACCCGCTGGCGCTCACCGACACCGGCACCGTGGCCCCCGACCCGCAGGCCCGGAACGGCGGCGACGGCCGGGGCGACCCGGACCCCGGGTACGCCGTCGGCTACTGGCACGGCCGCCGCCGCCCGCCCTGGCTCATCCCGGCGCTCCCCGGCGCCGGCGCGGTGCGCTCCAGCGCCCACGACCTGATCCGCTTCCTCCGCGCCCACCTCGAACCGGACGGCCCCGACGCGCCCCGGCCGCTGCGGGCTCCGCTGGCGGAGGCCGTACGGATCCGCGGACTGCCCGGCCAGGAGGAGGAGAAGTCGGGGCTGGCGTGGGGCGTGCGCACCCTCGCCGGGGCGACGCTGTACTTCCACAGCGGCGCCACCCGCGGCTGCACCTCGTTCGTCGGCTTCAGCCCCGAACGCGAGGTGTGCGTCGCCGCCCTCACCAACTCGGGTGTCACGCTGCGCTGCCGGTTCATCCAGTCCGCGTACCTGCTGCTGCGGGCGCTGGCCCTCGGCGAGGAGAAGTGACCCGACCCGCCCGGCACCGGGGACGCGCGGGCGGGGGGCCCGCGCGCGGCCCGTGCCGCGGCTCCGTTTTTCGGAGGCGGAGTGTCCGGAGCAGGCCGTAGCGTGGCGGGGATCGACCGCACGGAAGAAGGAGCCGGTCATGGACAGTGCACGGTCCGAGGCGACCGCCGCCGGACGCCCCCGCGTCCTGGTCGTCGGCGGCCGGCTCGCGCATGTGCGGAAGGCCCGGGACCTCGGTCTGGACGTGGCGCACGTCCAGTTCCCGGACGCGTACGACAGCGGCCACTGGCCGTACGTCGACCGGGCGCTGCTCGTCGACTACGGGGACACGGACCGGCTCCTGCCGCTGGTGCGGGCGCTGCACGCCGCGTATCCGGTGCGGGCGGCGGTCTCGCTGTTCGAGCTGGGGCTGCTGCCGGCGGCGCGGATCAACGAGGCGCTCGGGCTGGGCGGCGAGTCCGTCGAGACCGTGGAACTGCTGCTGGACAAGGGGCGGATGCGCCGGCACCTGGCCGCGCGCGGCGTCAGCCCGGTGGCCTCCGCGGTCGGCCGCTCCGCGCAGGACGTCCGGGAGTTCGCCGCGGAGCACGGGCTTCCCGTCATCGTCAAGCCGGCCCGCGAGTCGGGCAGCCTGGGGGTGTTCCACGTCCGCGACCAGGCGGACGTGGACGGCGTCGCCGAACGGTTCCGGGCGCTCGCCGGCGGGTGGACCGCCCGCGACCTCACCGACGCAGGCGCCTTCGAGGAGTTCCTGATGGAGGAGTACCTGGACGGCCCGGAGATCAGCGTGGAGACCCTGAGCTTCGACGGCCGGCACGTGGTGGTCGCGGTCACCGACAAGGAGACGGGCGGCGGCGGCTTCGTCGAGACCGGGCACGCGCAGCCCAGCGGTGTCCCGGCCGGCGTGCTGCGCGAGGTCGCGCGGCTGGTCGCGGACTTCCTCGATGCGGTCGGCCTGCGCAACGGCCCCGGGCACACCGAGGTCAAGCTGACCTCCCGCGGCCCGCGGATCGTCGAGTCGCACAACCGCGTCGGCGGCGACCGGATCAACGAGCTGACGGAGATCGCCTACGGCGTCGACATGGAGCGGTACGCGCTGGCCGCCGGACTCGGCGTCGTGGCCCCGCTCGCCGCCTCGCCGGAGCCGCGGGGCGGTGCGGCCGTGCGGTTCCTCACGCCGGAGCCGGGCCGGGTGGTGGAGGTGACCGGGGCCGAGGAGGTGCGCGCGGACCCGGCGTGCGTCGAACTCCGGCTGGACGTGCGGCCCGGTGCCGTCGTGTCCCCGCTGACCTGGAACGAGGACAAGGCCGGCCACGTCCTCACCCGGGGCGCCACCGCCGCCGAGGCCGTCGCGCACGGCCACCGGCTGGCCGCGGCGGTGAAGATACGCACCGAGCCGGTCCCGTGACCGCCACGCCCCGGCGGGCAGGGGCTGCCGGACGCGGACGGGGCTAGGGGCCGGGGGCGAACTCCGTCGTGGTGAAGGCCGTCGCGTCCCGTGACGAGGCGCCGTCGGTGATCCACCAGTACGTGGGCTTCTCCCCGTACAGCGCGAAGAGGGGATCGGGCGCCCAGTTGAGGATCAGCTCGTCCCCTCCGTCGCCGTCGAAGTCCGCGGCGCCCGCGGGCCGGGCGTTGCGGTCCTTCGCGGCCGTCCTCCGGCCGTCCGCGGTCCGCGCCGGCCCCTCGCGCAGGACGGACACCCGCTCGTCGCCGCCGAGGAGCACGCCGTCGATGAGCGTGGCGTCCTCGTACGTCGAGACCAGCAGGCCGTCGCGGCCGTCGCCGTCCGGGTCGGCGGCGGCGAAGCCGCCGGGGCCGTAGGGGGAGCCGCCCTCGCCGGGCGGCGGCCCGGGCAGGTCGAGGACGGCCGGCCCGCCGCCGTCGCCGGGGTAGACGGTGGCCTTGCCGGCGACCTCCGGCTTCTCCGTCCCGTAGCCCGGCTCGTTGTTGCGGCCGCCGTCGTCGCCCACGGCGACGTCGCGGCTGCCGTCGCCGTCGAAGTCCCCGAAGGCGTGGGCGCTGCCGAGCTGCAGCTCGCGGACCTCGCCGGACAGCCCCTCGCCCGGGCGGGCGGGGTAGAGGGTGTTGGTGGCCTGCCCGCCGTCGGCCTCTCCGCGCCGCAGCAGCGAGGTCGCCCGCGGCTCGCCGGAGGGGTCGATCCGGTCCGCGACGAGGGTGCCCTCGGCGTACGGCAGGCCGGTGTCGACGCGTGCGGGCTCGCCGGCCCGGGTGAAGGGGCCGTACAGCACCGCCAGCCGCCCGCCCGTGGCGCCCGGCTGCTGCGCCGCCAGGTCGTGGTGGCCGTCGCCGTCGAAGTCGCCGCGCACCACCGAGTCCACCCCCTGCCCGCCGGCCGGCAGGTGCACGGCGGTCGTGACGGGGTCCGCGACGGGCCGGCGCGGGCCGCCGAAGCTCACGTGGAGCCGCTCACGCCCGGTCCCCTCCGCCTGCCCGGGCCCCCGGGCCGTCGCGACGAAGTCGGGGAACCCGTCGTCGTCCAGATCGGCGGTCACCACGTGGTCCACCGAGAGGCGGGCGGGCCCGGGGAGGTCGGCGGGTGCGTCCGGCAGGCCGAGGCCGGCGCGCCGGTGCACGGTGTGCACGGCCGGGTCGAGGCCGTCGGCCGAGCCGTAGACGACGCCGACGCACTCCGCGGCGGTCTCGGGGTCGGCGCCGAGGAAGACGGGGACGAGGAGGTCGCGGTGGCCGTCGCCGTTGAGGTCGTCCGGGTCCTGCGAGCCCTCGCCGGGCGCCGGGGCCCGGGTCGCGGGCACGCCGGACCGTGACGCACCGTCCGCCGCGGGGGACGGCGTTCCGTCCCCGGCGCCGCCGCCGCACGCGGCGGCCAGCACGAGCAGAGGGGACAGGACGAGCGCGGACGGCGTGGCGCGGCGGATCATACGCGCCACGGTCGCAGCGCGCGGGCGCCGGACGCCGAGCCGACCGGGCGATCGTTGCGCACTCGTGGCATCCGCCCCCGCCCCGCGGACCGTCGTCCCCGGGGCCGGCCGGTCAGCCCGGCAGGACGGACTCGACCGCCGCGAGCAGCGCGGCGTCGTCCGGCGCGGTCTGCGGGCGGAACCGGGCGACGGGCTTGCCCGCGGGGTCCAGAAGGAACTTCTCGAAGTTCCACTGCACGTCGCCGGCCGCCCCGTCGGCGTCCGGCGTCTGCACCAGCTCCCGGTACAGCGGGTGCCGCTCCGGGCCGTTCACCTCGACCTTCTCGAACATCGGGAAGGTCACCCCGTACGTCGCCGAGCAGAACGTCGCGATCTCCTCGGCCGTGCCCGGCTCCTGGCCGCCGAACTGGTTGCACGGGAAGCCCGCGACCGTGAACCCCCGGGCCGCGTACCGCTCGTGCAGCTTCTCCAGGCCGGCGTACTGGGGCGTGAGCCCGCACTTCGACGCCACGTTGACCGCGAGCACCGCGGTCCCCCGGAATCGCTCCAGCGAGGCGGGCTCGCCGGCCAGGGTGCGCAGCTCGACGTCGTAGACGCTCATGGGCAAGCAGGTCCTTTCCGCGTTCGGTCGTCGTGCGGGTGCGGGCGTCGCCCGCACCCGCCGCCAGTCTGCCACCGGCGGGTGAACGGAACGCGCCCGGTGGGCCTACGCTTCCGCTGGCGGCACGGCGCGGCGGGCCGGGCGCGGCGGCCGGGGCGCGGAGGGGAGGCGGCGCGTTGGCGGAGCTGGAGCGCGGCGACCCGCGCGAGATCGGCGGGTACCGCGTGCTGGAGCGGCTGGGGGCCGGCGGGATGGGCGTCGTGTATCTCGGCCGCTCGCCCGCCGGGACACTCGTCGCGGTCAAGGTCGTACGCCCCGGTCTGGTCCGCGACGGCCGCTACCGCGCCCGCTTCCGCCGCGAGGTGGCCGCCGCCCGTACGGTGACCGGCGCGTACACCGCGCCGCTGGTCGACGCCGACCCGGACGCGGACCCGCCCTGGCTGGCGACCGCGTACCTGCCGGGCCTCTCGCTCGACGAGGCCGTCGGCGCGTTCGGCGCGCTGCCCGCCGCGGTGGTGCGGCTGCTGGCCGTGGCGCTGGCGGAGGCGCTGGCCGGGATCCACGGCGCCGAGCTGGTGCACCGCGACCTCAAGCCCGGCAACATCATGCTCACCCCCGGTGGCCCGCGCGTGATCGACTTCGGCATCGCCCGCCCCGAGGACTCCGCGACGCTCACCCAGGACGGCGCGCTCCTCGGCACGCCCGGGTTCATGTCGCCGGAGCAGGCGGCCGGCGGGCGCGCCGGGCCCGCGGCCGACGTGTTCGCGCTCGGCTCGGTGCTCGCGTTCGCCACGGCGGGCCGGGGGCCGTTCGACGCGGGCAACCGGGTCGACACGCTGCAGCGCATCCAGCGCGGGCAGGCCGGCCTCGCCGGGGTGGCGGACCGCCGGCTGCGGGCCGTCGTCGGGGCCTGCCTGCGCCCCGACCCGCGCCGCCGGCCGGCCGCCGCGCCGCTGCGGGACCTGCTGGGGCAGCCCGCGGGGACGGTGCACGGCACGCGCTGGC
>NZ_BAAAPF010000145.1:0-17227 GCF_039531005.1 Streptomyces synnematoformans | reverse complement strand
GCGCAGCCGGATCGGGCCGGTGCCGTCGACGGCACCGGCCCGATCCGGCTGCGCGTCGAGCAGGCCGGCTCCGAGCGGCGCCGCGGGGTGCGCCCGGACTTCGTCTCGCCCGCGTGGTGCGCGCTCGTGGCGCGCGGCCTGTCGCCGGTCCGCGACATCAGCGGCGAGGCCGAGGACGCCGCCATCCCCTCCTCCAGCCGGCTGCTGGACGTCGTGGAGCTGGAGCCGCCGACCGGGGACGCCATCGCCGCCCGCTGGCAGCTCGGCGGGCAGTCGACGACCGCGGTCATCGGCGAGTCGTACGACGGCCCGTTCGCCATCGACATGCGCAAGGACGGCCCGCACGGCCTCATCGCCGGCACCACCGGCTCCGGCAAGTCCGAGCTGCTGCAGACGATCGTCGCGGCGCTCGCGGTGGCGAACACCCCGGAGAACATGACCTTCGTCCTCATCGACTACAAGGGCGGGTCCGCTTTCAAGGACTGTGTGAAGCTGCCGCACACCGTCGGCATGGTCACCGACCTCGACAACCACCTCGTCACCCGCGCCCTGGAGTCGCTCCGCGCCGAGCTGCACCGCCGCGAGCACACCCTCGCCGACGCCGAGGCCAAGGACATCGAGGACTTCCAGGACCTGCTGCGCCGCGAGCCCGGGCGGTACGCGCCACTGCCCCGGCTGCTGCTCGTCATCGACGAGTTCGCCGCCATGGTCCGCGAGCTGCCCGACTTCGTCACCGGCCTGGTCGACATCGCCGCCCGCGGCCGTTCGCTCGGCATCCACCTGATGCTCGCCACCCAGCGGCCCAGCGGCGTGGTCTCCCCGGAGATCCGCGCCAACACCAACCTGCGCATCGCGCTGCGCGTCACCGACGGCGGCGAGTCCGCCGACGTCATCGACGCCCCGGACGCCGGCTTCATCGCCAAGTCCATGCCCGGCCGGGCGTATGTGCGCCTGGGCCACGCCTCCCTCGTCCCCTTCCAGTCCGGCCGCGTCGGCGGCCGCCGCCCGGGCGCCGCCGACCCGGCGACCGCCCAGCCCTGGGCCGGCCGCCTCGGCTGGACCGAGCTGGGCCGGGGCGCGCTCAAGCGGCCCGCGGGAGCGCAGCAGGAGGAGGACGAGATCACCGACCTGAAGGTGCTCGTCGACGCGGTCAACGAGGCCAACGAGCGGCTGGGCATCCCCGAGCAGCACAGCCCGTGGCTGCCCGCACTGCCCGACAGCGTCCAGCTCGACACGCTGCCCGCGCCGCGGGCGGCCGGGCCGCTGCCGCCCGCCCCGTACGGCATCGAGGACCTGCCCGCGCAGCAGGCCCGGCGCACCGTCGCCGTCGACTTCGCCGACTTCGGGCACCTCATCGTCGGCGGCGCCCCGCGCAGCGGGCGCTCGCAGATGCTCCGTACGATCGCCGGCTCCCTCGCCCGTACGCACTCGATCGCCGACCTGCACCTGTACGGCATCGACTGCGGCAACGGCGCGCTCAACGCGCTGACCCGGCTGCCGCACTGCGGCGCGGTCGTCAGCCGCAACCAGACCGAGCGGGCGGTGCGCCTCATCGGCCGGCTCAAGCAGGAGCTGGGCCGCCGCCAGGAGCTGCTGGCCGCCGACGGCTTCGCCGACATCGCCGAGCAGCGGGCCGCGGCGTCCGACCCGGAGCAGCGGCTGCCGTACGTGGTGGTGCTCCTCGACCGCTGGGAGGGCTGGCTGCCCACCCTCGGCGAGATCAACCACGGCGACCTGACCGACGAGATCTACGGGCTGCTGCGGGAGGGCGCGAGCGTCGGCATCCACATGATCATCACCGGCGACCGCAGCGTGCTCACCGGCCGGATCAGCACGCTGACGGAGGACAAGTTCGCCTTCCGGCTGCCGGACCGCTCCGACTTCTCCATGATCAGCCTCAACGCCCGCAACATCCCCGAGGACATCGAGCCCGGCCGGATGTTCCGCGCCGAGAGCGGCCTGGAGACCCAGATCGCCGTCCTCTCCGACGACCTCTCCGGCGCCGCGCAGGCCGCCGCCGTCGCCGCCATCGGCGAGGCGGCGACGGAGCGGGACGCGGCGGTGCCGCGCTCGCTGCGCCCGTTCCGCGTCGACGTGCTGCCCAGCCGCCTCGGCTTCGAGGAGGCGTGGGAGATGCGCGACGTCCAGGCGCAGGAGGCCTCCAAGCTGTGGGCGCTCGTCGGCGTCGGCGGCGACGAGCTGATGGGCTTCGGCCCCGACCTGGCCGACGGCATCCCGGCGTTCCTCATCGGCGGCCCGGCCAAGTCCGGGCGCAGCACGGTGCTGAAGTCGATGGCGCTGACGTACCTCCAGCAGGGCGTGCGGCTCGTCATAGCCGCGCCGCGGCCCTCGCCGATGCGCGAGCTGGCGGGCCGCGAGGGCGTGCTGCAGGTCTTCACCGAGGACGACATCGACGAGGACGAGGTGCACGACCTGCTCAGGCAGGCGTCGCCGGACGAGCCGATCGCCGTTCTCGTCGACGACGCGGAGATGCTGACGAACTGCGACGCGGGCGACGAGTTCAAGGCCATCCCGCGCCGTGGCGCGGAGCGCGGCTGGGCGCTGGTGCTCGCGGGCGACGAGGAGGAGGTCGCGTCCGGCTTCTCCGGCTGGCAGGTGGAGGCCAAGAAGGCGCGCCGCGGGGTCGCCCTGTCGCCGCAGGACCCCTCGGCGGGCGACCTCATCGGCATCCGGCTGAACCGCGGTTCGGTCGGCGACCAGGTGCAGCCGGGCAAGGGCCTGCTGCACCTGGGGGACGGCGAGCCGTTCGCGGTGACGACGCCCCTGGCGTAAGAGGCAGGGTGCCGGCCGGAAGGCACCTGCAACCGCGGGAGCGGCGGACGGCGTCTACGGTTGCGAGATACGAACGAGGTAAGACTGACGTCTCGGGGACGGCCCTCGCGACGACGAGACGAACGGGAGGGTAGCTGCCATGGGCAAGGCCGATGTCGACGTTACATACCAGGACATGCGGGATGCCGCCAAGCGGCTCAAGGACGAGCGGCAGGACATCGACCGCAAGCTGGATGACCTGCGCAAGTACATCCAGAGCCTGGTGAGCGACGGCTACGTGACCGGTCGGTCCTCGAAGCAGTTCGACCAGTCCTTCGACGAGTTCACCACCGGTGCGAAGAAGACCATCGAGGGCCTTGAGGGCATGGGCGACTTCCTGAAGGCCGCCGCCGACGCCTTCGAGAACCTGGACTCCGAGCTGGAGAAGGGCCTCAAGGGCTGACCTTCGCGATGCGGTTCGGTCCGTTTCGCTCGACCGGGGCGCCGTGGCATCGTTGTGCGGTGCGGCGGCGCCCCGCTTCGTAGGGACTGGGGGAGAGGCTCATGGGCAACGACGGCGACAGGCTGGCGATTCCGCTCAGCGATCTGGACGGCTTCGGCGGCCGGCTGCGCAGCATCAAGACCCGGATGAACCGCACGAAGGCCACCTTCGAGTCGTACCGCGACGACATCGGGGACAGCGGCGTGGTCGACAAGCTGGAGGACTTCGAGTCGGGCTGGAAGGACGGCCGCGGCGACATCGACGACCAGCTGACGAGCCTGGCCGAGATGTCCGACACCGTGGTGCGCGAGGCGCACAAGGTGGACCTGGACCTGGAGAAGGAGCTCAAGAAGGGCACGAAGAAGGAGGAGAGCCAGGTGGGCGGCGGCCAGTAGCAGCCGCCCGGCCCCGCGCTCCTCCGCCCGGCCCTCGGGCTCTTGGGCTGCTACGTCCCCGCGCCGGCCTGGGGCACGTCGAAGCCGAAGGTGCGCCCGATGTGCGCGAGCCGCATGCAGTACGAGTCCAGCAGGAACACGGACGGCGTGGTGATCGTGACGTACGCGCAGTAGCCGCGCGGCGCCGGCACGATCAGCTGCAGCGACGCGAACGGGACCATCGGCGCCGGCGTCTCCGCGTCGCCGCCGGGCAGGGTGAGCGACCGCAGCGACGTCGACATCACCCCGGGACCGCCGGGCAGCTTCACGGCCAGCAGCATGTCCTGGTGGCCCTGCAGGCCCTTGCCCAACTCGTAGTCCAGCTCCTGGGGTTCCTTCTCCCCGGCGAAGAACTTCTGCTCCTTGGCGCGGTAGATCCCCTCCGCGGCCATGAGCTGGTCGTCGTGGCCGCTGGCCTGGGCGGACACGGCGAGCAGCCCCATGGAGAGCCGCTCCTCGCCCGCGACGTCCTCGGTGCCGACGCACATGGCGGTGAGGACGGTCGTCTCGCCGCCTTCGGACAGCATCGGCAGGAACCTGCGCAACTGCAGCCCGGCGGCGGCCACCTCGTCCGCTTCCGCGTCCGGCATCAGCCGGCCCAGCGCTTCGTCCCAGCCCTCCAGGGTGTCGGCCTCGGGCAGGCGGACGAACTCGTCCGGCACCCGGTAGCTGAAGGCGTACGGGATCTTGGGGGCGTCGCTCGTCGCCGTCATGCCGCCGTTCCCATCTGCGAGGTGCTGAGCCCGCGGGTGAAGCTGTCGCCCGCGGACGCCAGCATCGTCGGCGGGTCGATCGGTGTCGGGCCGAGTGCGTCCACGGGCGGGGCGACCGGTGTCGGGCCGAGTGCGTCCACGGGCGGGGCAACCGGCGGCGGGCCGGGCGCGACGACGTCGGGCGCGGTCTGGAAGTGCGCGGGCAGATTCGAGATCGGCCCGATCACCGGGAGGTCGTCCACGGTCCACTTGCCGTCGGTCCACCGGCTGTCGTTCATGTTGGAGCCGGTGGCGAACGCCGCACCGGCGACGGTGGCCGTCCAGTCGATGAGGTTGCCGGTGGCCACGTTCATCCACCCCTGGCCCGACTGGGCGAAGCCGCGCAGCGAGTTGGCCATGCCGCTGGGGAGGCGGGCGAGGTTGCCCCAGTTGCCGGGGCCGACCCTGCTGAGGGTGGCGGCGAACCCCTGGGTGGCGCGCAGGTTCCGCCCGGCCTGGACCAGCGCGCGGCCGGACTGCGCGAGCCGCGATCCGGCGAGCCCGATGCCGCCGGCGAACACCCCGGCGGCGTCCCAGGCGAGCGTCTGCCAGGTCATGCCCTCGGCGCCGCCGGCCAGTGCGATGGCGTGTGCCGCGAAGGCGCCCGCGCCGACCCACAGACCGATCAGGGCCAGCCCCGCGATGCCGCCGAACGGCAGGGCGAGCAGGCAGATGATGCCGATGACCATGGCGATGTCGGCCAGGATGTCGCCGATGAGCTTCCAGAAGTTCGGGTCGGTGATCGTGTCCCACGCGGCTTCGAGGAGGTTCTCGAGGTCGTTCAGCCGCCGCTCGAACCAGTTGGGCTTCGGCGGCGCGTCGTCAGCCGCGTTCTTGATCTGCCGCGCGGCCGTCTCGGCGTCGCCGTTGAACTCGGTCTGCAGCGTGCGCGCGCGGCTCCGGATCCGCTCCAGCTCGTCGGTGGCCGCGTCGTACGACGCGGTCTTGCCCTTCTTCTGTGTCTTGTGGTCTTCCTTCTCCTCGTCCGTCATCCCCTCGGTGTCGCTCGGCAGCCCGTCCAGGGCGCTCTTCGTCGCGCTGACCTGGCTCGCCGCGGCCTCGGCCGCCAGCTCCAGCTTGCGGGCGCGGCTCTGGTAACCGGCGAGGCTCGTCTCCCACGTCGACAGCGCGCTGTGGGCGGCGTTGAGGGAGGAGAGGGCCTTCTCCAGGTACGGGGGGATCTCGGAAACGGACTCGGTGAAGGCGTCGGCCGCCTTGCCGACCCAGATGCCGTCCGTCTCCCCGATCCGGCTCAACTGGGACTGCGCCGTCCCGCTCTGCCCGCTGACCAGGCCGATGGCGGAGACGAGGCGGCGTACGGTGTCGAGGTCGCCGGGGGCGGGGTCGAAGCCGAGGTTCGGGAAGTCCTCCGCGCGGGTCACTTCTTCTCCCCCGCCTTCTGCAGGTCGTCGTGGAGCTTCTTGTCCAGCTTCTCCAGCTCGTCGGCCGCGGTGACGACGAACTTCGAGACGCCCTTGGTCAGCTTGGAGAGCTGGCCGAAGCCGTAGTCCCACGAGCCCGCGAAGTCGTCGCACGCCGACCGCAGCTCGTCGTGGCCGACGAGGCTCGCGTCGGCACCGGCGATCTTCTTCGACGACTCCTTCATGCGGTCACCGCTGGATTCGAGGGTTCTGGCCATCGCCATGACGTCGTCGTGGAAGAACCTCAGAAAAGACATGCATCCCCCCGGGTGCTGTAGCTCCTGCCCTACGGCACGCGCCGCCGCTGCATGATAGGAAGCGAATACGGTGTGCACGGTTCCACACGGAGGACGGCGATGTCACTACGGCCCCAGCTCCGATCCCAGCTTCGGGCGCTGCTGCAGGCGGGAGAGCAGGGCGCCGCAACGTACACGACGATCAACCCCTGGAACGCACGCCGGACGTTCGCCCTCTTCGCCTACCTCGCCGAACAGTACGGATACCGCTACGCCGGCCTCTCCCCGGACCACAGCCCGAGCCGCGGCCACCCCGTCTTCGCCTTCCGCCGCCTCCCGGACGCCGCGGAACGCGCGACCCGCACGCGCGCCCGCTACCCGGACGGCCCCCTGGGCGGCCCCCTCCCGGGCCTGACCCCCGGCCGCAAACCGGCACCGCTGCCGGAGGCCCGGCAGGAGGTGGAACTGCTCCACGCCCGCATCAAGGTCGACCTCTACGGCACGTCCAGCAACCGCCGCCTCCGCATGCTGGCGGTCGCCGTCCCCCTGGGCGTCCTGATCGCCCTCGCGGTCAACGGCTCCCTGGAGCCGGTGCCGCTGGCGGTGGCGGGCGGGATCGCGGCGGTGTGGTGGCTGTACCTCTGGCTGGCGGCGGCGATCATGCGGCGGGGCAGGCGCAGATACGGCCGGATGCTGGAACAGGCGGGGGTGGAGTGGCCACCGGGGGGCACTCCAGGCTGACCGCCTTCCACCCGCCGCCGCGCGCTCAGCCATGGGCCGGTCACCCAGCTCTGCGGCCCTCCCGTCGGCCCGTGCCGACAGGTCGTCGTCCGGGTCGCTTCGGGGTCCTCGGCCGTCATGTGGATACCTCCGCACGGTCGGCTGCCGGCCGGTCCAGCCGCAGGCGGCTGTCCAGATACGGGATGAGTTGCGGCACCCCCGCGGTGACGCAGGTGAGCGCGCCCAGCACCACCGTCGCCCACCCGGCGGCGGAACCGCCGTCGTCGAGCATGCCGGAGCCGTAGGCAAGGGCGATCAGCGGTGCGATGAGGCGCAGCGTGCCGGTGGTGGCGACCGGCAGCGGCCCTTCCGGGATACGCGCCGCCTTGCGGGCGGTCCCGGGGGCCAGCGGGGCCATGGCCACGGAGTCCACGGGCGGAGTGCGGCGTGATTCAGGGTCCGGACGAACCCGGCGGCGGCCATCAGCACGGCGAGCCAGGACGGCGAGGCGTCGGTGAGGATCACCGCGACCATCGCGAGTGCCCACAGCGGGAGCGCGACCCTGCGCGTGTACAGGTACCAGTCCGGCAGCGGTGTCCCGGGCCGAGCTGCCTGGCCCTGCGCCGCGTGGTCCGGTCCAGCAGAGGGTCTTCCGGGTCGGTGACGGTACGGAGCGGAAGGCCGCAGGACTTCAGCAACGCGCCGAGCCCGGTGCGGGCGAGCAGAGCGGCTCCCTCGGCATGCCGGTCGAAGAGGACCGGCGACTCGGGCAGCCAGTGGTCGACGGGGACCTCCCACAGCAGCCTGCCGTCCCCGTCCTGCAACTGCACCCGGCCCCAGGACCCGGCGACCGGCGGTCCGCTGTGCCCCCACGGCGTACGGACGCAGCACCGGGGCGGTAGTGACCATGTGCGTGTTCCTCTCCCGGGTGTTCGCGGCCATGCCGGTTCCTGTGAGGTTGGCGGGGTCGCCGGGGACTGGTTCGCAGTCCTCAACGAGCACGGGTCCGGGGCATCGGAGCATTCGCGTATGCGTGCGAGATCGGCCTTGATACCGCTCATGGACTGCCTCCTCCAAGAGAGGTCGCGCTCCGACTCCCGTGGAATTCCACCTCCTTGACGAGTTGGCGAGTGCACATATCCGGATTCGCCAATACCCGGTCCACAGGTCTGTCACAGAGCACTCCGCGGGCGCCCCCGGCGGCCCCGCTCGCGGGGCTGCGGCGCCGGCTCGGACGGGGGTGTACGACCCCGGCACGCTGGTCGTTTGCCGTTCTGCGGGGTTGCCGTCTCAGCTGGCGGAACTGTCGACGGGCTGTGACGCTCTCGTTGCCCGGCGCGGCTTGAGGGGGGTTTAGGGTACTGCTACGGTTCGATGGCTTGACAACCTGTTGCGGCAGTTCTCGGCCGATCAGGTGGGGGAATTTCGGCCAGGAAACGGCGAGTTACGGGGTGATTCCGTGAAGACCAGGGAACGCACGGCAGCCGCGGGCGGCAGGCCGGCCGCTCCCGTTCCGCAGCCCGGCGACCGGCTGCCGTTTGCTCCTCGCGAACGCAAACCCGCGTTGGCGGCGCTGGCCGTGCTCCTCATCCTCGCGGGCGCGTTGGGCACCGCCGTGCTCGTGCTGCGGGCCGGCAACCAGGTGGCCGCCGTGCAGATCGCCGATCGTGTCCCCGCCGGCCAGGGCATCACGGACGAGGACATCGAACAGGTGATGATGCCGGAGGACAGCGACATTCCGTACATCCGCTGGAACCAGCGGGGCGGACTGGACGACTTCTACGCCACCACCGACCTCGTCCCCGGCAGCGTCCTGGTCTCCGAGATGATCCAGGAGGGCAAGGGCCTCGAAGAGGGCCAGACCGTGGTCGGCGTGACCATGGAGCCCGGGGCGATGCCCGGCGGCCTCGGCGACGGCGCCCGCGTCGACGTCTACTTCGTCGGCGACACGGCCAGTACGTCGGACGACACCGGCGCCTCCGGCACCCTCGCGACCGGCGACGTGCTCGCCGAGGGCGTCAAGGTGCAGAGCATCACCCGGGGGGACGACGGCACGGTCACCAGTGGAACCGTCACCGTCAATCTCCTCGTCGACAAGACACAGGCAGGTCCTCTCGTGGCGGCGGCGTCCGAGAAGGAAGTCGGCCTGACTCTCGTATCCAGCACGAGCTGACGTCGGCACAGGTCTTCACGGGGCTTCACGGGAGCGAGGGAACTCACCATGGCGCTGATCGCAGTCGCGGCCGACAAGGGCGCGCCCGGCGTGACGACGACCGCCGTCGCGCTGGCCGCCGTGTGGCCCCGGCGTGCGCTGCTCGCCGAGGCGGACCCGGCGGGCGGCGACCTCGTCTACCGATCGGTCGGGCAGAACGGCAACCCGCTCGACCCGAACACCGGCATGCTGTCGCTGGGCGCCACCGCCCGCCGCGGGATCGCCGCGGAGCAGCTCTGGGATCACGCGCAGCCGATGTCCGGCGGGCTCGACGTCATCGTCGGCCTCGGCAACTCCGACCAGTCCGCCGGGCTCACCCGGCTCTGGCCCACGCTGGGGCGGGCGTTCGCCGCGCTCGCCGAGTCGCCGCACGGCGGCGCGGACGTGATCGCGGACTGCGGCCGCGTCGGCGCGGAGTCCGGGACCCTCGAACTGTTCACGCACGCGGCGCTGGTGCTGCTGGTGGCCCGCGCGCTGCCGGAGCAGATCGCGCGGGTACGGGACCGGGCGTCGTCGCTGTCCGCGCGGCTGCACGGCACGCAGCGCGGCGCGGCGGCGCTGGGCACGCCGCTCATCGGCGTGCTGCTGATCGCCGAGCCGTCCGGCGCCGCAAAGGTCGCCGGGCAGGTCAACGACATGCTCACGGCGTCGCAGTCGGGCGCCCGGGTGCTCGGCGTGGTCGCGGACGACGTCGCGGGCGCCGAGCAGCTGGCGGGGCGCCGGCGCGGGCGGGCGGAGAGGTCGATGCTCGTACGCTCCATCCGCAAGGTCGCCAGCGACATGCACCAGCACTTCGGCAGCTCGCTGCTCGCCGAGCCGGCGGCCGGGGGCGTCCCGCAGGCGCCGTACGGCGGCGGTGTGCCGCCGCAGGCACCGTACGGCGGCGGCCCGGCGGGTACGGGCCCGGGCCCCGGCGAGCAGCAGCCCGCCGGCCAGCGGCAGCAGCCCGGTCAGCCCCAGCCGCACGGCCAGCAGCCTCCCGCCTCCGGCCAGCCCTCCGCGCCCGGCCAGCACTCCTCCTACGGCGCCTCCGGCGCCCCCGGCGCCGCGCCCGGTCCCGGCCCCGGCCCCGGCACGCCCCCCGGCGCCGGCCCCCGCCATGGAGCCGCCCGATGACCAGCGGACCCGCAGTCGACCACGGCCTCGTCAAACGCTTCCGCCAGGAAGCCGGCGACCGCATAGCCCGGCAGCGCCACGAGGACCAGCTCGCCGGCGTCACCCCCATGACCGCCGAGGACGAGCGGCACTTCGCCCGCGCCGTCATCGCGCAGATCCTGGAGGACTACGCCCGCTCCGAGATCAACTACGGCCGCACCCCCCTCGACGCCGAGACCGAGGAGGCGTACGCCGCGGCCGTGCACGCCGCCCTCTTCGGCGTCGGCCGGCTGCAGCCGCTGCTGGACGACCCCGAGGTCGAGAACATCGACATCAACGGCTTCGACCAGGTCTTCGTCGGCTACGCCGACGGCCGCGAGGCCAAGGTCGACCCGGTGGCCGAGAGCGACGAGGAACTCGTCGAGCTGATCCAGATACTCGGCGCCTACTCCGGCCTGTCCTCCCGCCCCTTCGACTCCGCCAACCCGCAGCTCGACCTGCGGCTGCCGGACGGCTCCCGGCTCTCCGCGGTCATGGACGTCACCCGCCGCCCGGCGCTGTCCATCCGTCGCGCCCGCCTCGGCAAGGTGTTCCTGCCCGACCTCGTCGGCAACGCCACGATCTCCCCGGAGCTGGGCTCGTTCCTGACCTGTGCGGTACGGGCCCGTAAGAACATCATGATCGCCGGCGCTACCAACGCCGGGAAGACGACGCTGCTGCGCGCGCTGGCCAACGAGATCCCGGCAGGCGAGCGTCTGATCACCGTGGAGCGGGCGCTGGAGCTGGGCCTGGACCAGTTTCCCGAACTGCACCCCAACGTGGTCGCGTTCGAGGAGCGGCTGCCCAACTCCGAGGGCCACGGCGCCATCACGATGGCCGAGCTGGTGCGCAGGTCGCTGCGTATGAACCCGTCCCGCGTCATCGTCGGCGAGGTCCTCGGCGACGAGATCGTCACCATGCTCAACGCGATGTCGCAGGGCAACGACGGCTCCCTCTCCACGATCCACGCCAACAGCTCCTCCGAGGTCTTCAACCGCATCTCGACGTACGCTCTGCAGGCCAGCGAGCGGCTGCCGGTGGAGGCCAGCCAGATGCTGGTCGCCGGCGCCATCGACTTCGTCGTCTTCGTCGAGCGGCGGAACCTCTACCACCAGGGCGGCGGTCTGCAGCGCATGGTCACCTCGGTGCGCGAGGTCAACGGCGTGGACGGCCGGGTGATGTCGTCCGAGGTCTTCAAGGAGGGCCCGGACGGACTGCTGCACCCGCACGCGCCGATCAACTGCATCGAGGAACTTGTTCCGTTCGGTTACCAGCCCAGCGGGGAATGGAGGTAGCGCGCATGGAAGGCGAGGTCTTCTCCGCCGCGATGGGCTACGGGCTGCTCGCCGGCGCGGTGATCGGCGGCGGGGTCGCGCTGCTCATCGTCGCGATCCGCGGGCTGCCGGCGAAGCCGCAGCACGAGAAGGACCAGCAGGGCGAACGGGCCGCGGAGCTGGTGCGGTTCGCCAGCCAGCGGGCGACGCTCGCGGGGGTCGCCGGGCTGCTGGTGCTGCTGCTCACCCGCTGGCCGGTCGCCGGCCTGGCGACCGGCGTGCTGGTCGCGTTCTGGGACAAGCTGTTCGGCGGTGCGGCGGCGGAGCGGATGGCGATGAAGCGGGTCGAGGCGCTGGCCCAGTGGACGGAGTCGCTGCGCGACACGATTGCCGGCGCGGTCGGCCTGGAGCAGGCCATCCCGGCCTCCGCGCGCGCCGCGGCCCCCGCGCTGCGGCCGCACCTGGACGCGATGGTGGACCGGCTGCGGTCCCGTACGCCGCTGCCGGACGCCCTGCAGCACCTCGCCGACGACCTGGACGACGCCTCCGCCGACCTGATCATCGCGGCCCTCATCCTCAACGCCCGGCTGCGCGGCCCCGGCCTGCGCGAGGTGCTGGGCGCGCTGGCGAAGTCGGCGCGCGAAGAGGTCGACATGCGCCAGCGCGTGATGGCGCAGCGCGCCTCGACGCGGCGCAGCGTGCAGATCGTCGTCAGCGTCTCGGTGGCGTTCGTGCTCGGCCTGTCCGTCTTCAACCGCGGCTTCGTCGAGCCCTACGGCTCGCCGACCGGCCAGGTGGTGCTGGCCTGCGTCTGCGGGCTGTTCGCGGCCGGCTTCTGGTGGCTGCGCAAGCTGTCCACGATCGAGACGCCCGAGCGCTTCCTGGCCGGCGCGAAGCAGCAGCCGCAGCAGATCGCGTTCGTCCGGCCGCGTGAGGAGGTCTCCTGATGGAGTTCCAGGGTGCGGACACGCTGACGTACTCGGTCCTCGTCGGCGCCGTCCTGGGCCTGGGCATCTACCTGCTGGTACGGGCCATCGCGCCCGGCCGCCGCGGCGCGGTCGCCACGGTGGCGCGGGTCGACGCGCTGCGCGCCCGCGGCGCCGGCCGCACGACGACCTCCTCGGCGCAGGCGCAGGAGGAGGGGCGCTTCGGGGGGCTGCGCGCGCAGATCGGGCAGCGGGCCGCGGAGTTCTACCTGCGGCAGGGCTGGGAGCAGCGCTCGCTGCGCTCCGACCTGGCGGTGCTGGACCGGTCCTGGGAGAGCTTCCTGGCGACGAAGGTGCTGCTGTCCGCGGTGGGGCTGGTCTTCGGCCCCGGCGTGTACGCGCTGATCTCGGTGGCCGGCTTCGGGCTGAACCCGGTCATCCCCGTCTGGCTGGCGCTGGTCGCCGCGCTGCTCTTCTTCCTCCTGCCGGATCTGGAGGTGCGCAGGGACGCGGCCGAGAAGCGCAAGGACCTGCGCCGCGTGGTGGCCGCGTACCTGGACCTGGTGGCGATGAACCTGGCGGGCGGGCGCGGCCTGCCCGAGGCGCTGATGGCGGCGGCCGACATCAGCGACGGCTGGGCGCTGCGCCGCGTCCGCAACGCACTCGCCGACGCCCGCATCACCGGCACCAGCCAGTGGCAGGCGCTCGGCAATCTCGGCGACGAGCTGGGGATCGAAGAGCTGAAGGACCTGTCGGCGTCGCTGGCGCTGGTCTCCGACGACGGCGCGAAGGTGCGCGAGTCGCTGGCGGCCAGGGCGGAGACCATGAGACATCGCGAGCTTGCCGAAATCGAGGGGGCGGCAGGCGAGAAGTCGCAGTCCATGCTCGTCGCACAGCTGCTGCTGTGCGCCGGGTTCCTGGTCTTCCTGGTCTATCCCGCGGCGATCCGCGTGTTGCAGGTCTGAAGTCATCCCCCCACTACGCAGAGAGGACGTAACGACGTCATGAAGAACCGCTTCACCAGCACCGGACATCCGGCGATCGACTTCCTGGTCACCTTCCTGCGCGGCCGTGTGGAGCGCGCCCGCTCGGGCGAGCTGGACCGCGGCGCCTCCGCCGTGGAGTGGGTGATCATCTCCGCGATCGTGGTGGCGATCGTCAGCGCGGTCGCGGTCATCATCAACCAGGCGCTGTCCGACGGTGCGAACGACGTCAAGGACTGCATCGAGGACGCCGGCGCGGACGGCTGCTGAGCCGCGGGACCATTGGCTGACGGGGTGGACTGACGATCATGGCGAGCAGGGGCGGGACGCGGGCACCGGCGCCGCCGTGGCTGCGGCGCAGACTCGACGCCTGCCGCGGCGACGGCGGCGGTGGCGGCGGTGACACGGGGGCGGGCAGCGGGCGGCGCGGCGCGTTCGGGAGCGACCGCGGCATGTCCGCGATCGAGTTCGTGCTGCTCACCCCGGTGCTGTACTTCATGATCTTCGCCACCGTGCAGTTCGGGCTGTACTTCTTCGCCGACCACGTCGCGCAGGCGACCGCGCAGGCGGGGGCGCGCGAGGCGCGCCGGACCGCGGAGTCGAACCCGGGCGCGTGGCAGGGCCTGGCGCTGGCGAAGGCGCAGGAGCGGCTGGACACCGTCGGCCCGAAGCTGCTCACGAGCCCGGACATCGATCCGTACGTGTCTGACAACGACCGGGTCGGGGTGGCGGTGGAGGGCGGCGTGGTCAACGTCTTCCCGTTCATCGACCTCACGGCGCGGGCGGAGTCGGAGGGGCCGATCGAGCGGTTCGTACCGGATCCGGGATGACGGGGGGACGGGGACCCATGGCAGTGGGCAAGGCGCACGACGCGGGCCCTCCGGAGGCCCCGGGGGAACCCTGGCGGGGCCGGGACCTGCGGTCCGACCGGGGGGTGACGACCATCGAGGTGGTGATCCTCGCCCCGGTGATGTTCCTGTTCATCCTCGTGCTCGTCGGCTTCGGCCAGCTGGTCGACGGCCGCGGCGGTGTCGACGGGGCGGCGCGCGACGCGGTACGTGCGGCGTCCCTGCAGCGAACCCTGGGCGAGGCGGAGAACGCCGCGCAGCGGGCGGCGGAGCATCTGGAGGGCGACGTGTGCTCGGGCCCGGTGGTGGCGGACATCGTGGACGGGGACTTCACGCCGCCGGCGCCGGGCGAGCCCAGCCACATCATCACCGTGGAGGTGACGTGCAGGGTGAAGGGCCTCGGGATGCTGGGCCTGGACATCGACCCGGAGATGACGGGCTCGTCGTCCGCACCTCTCGACCCGTACCGGAGGGCGGGATGAGGCGCGTACGTGTCCTGGCCGCGCGGCTGCGCGGCGCGCTGGCGGACCGGACGGCCCGGCTCGACGACCGGGGTTCGGGCGCGGGTGCGGTCATCATCTTCGCGTTCCTGTTCATGGCCCTGGCCGCGTTCGTGGTCGACGGCGGCCTGGCGATCTCGCAGCGCGAGCGGGCCGCGGACATCGCGGAGCAGGCGGCCCGGTACGCGGCGCAGGACACCGACACGGACGCGCTGTACGAGGGCCAGGCCGACCAGGAGGCCCCCATCCGGTACGAGAACTGCGAGGCCCGGGTCCAGGAGTACCTGTCCCATGTGACGGTCCAGAACGGTGAGGTCGAGTCCTGGGACTGTACGAGTGCGGCGATCGACCACGTCGAGGTCGAGATCGTCCTCTCCTACCGCCCGCTGCTGACGGGCCTGGCCCTCAGCGGCCCCCTGGAGGCGACGGGCAACGCCCGCGCCGAGCCCCGCACGGAGATCGGCGAGCCGTAGCCCGTGCGCCCGGCCCCGCTCTGGGCCGTACGCGGGAGGCTGTACTGCCGATCGGGCGAATTGGGGCGTCATCGGTGAGCTGCCCCGGGACATCGGTCAGATAGTCATACAAACCGGACCGAGGCGACCGCCTCACTCCGATCGACTGTCAAGGGGCATCTGTGCTGAAGAGAACGAAGACCGCCGTCGCGCTCACCGCGGGAGCCATGGGGCTGGGGCTGCTGGGCGCGGCCCCGGTGGCCGCCGCCACGACGCCGGGCGCCGCGCCGGGCGCCGTGAAGACCTGGGACGACTGGAGCCACAAGCAGCGCGGCGTGGTGGTCGCCAAGCCCGGCATCCTGATCCGCTCGCAGCCCACCACCGCCTCCCACAAGATGGGCTTCATCCACCGCGCCGAGATCGTCTGGATCGACTGCAAGGTCAACGGCCAGAACGTGTGGGGCAACAGCATCTGGTACAAGCTCAGCTCCCACAACGGCTACCTCGCCGCGCGCTACGTCAAGAACGTGGACCACATCCCGTACTGCTGACGGCGCACGCCGCGTGCCGCGGGCCGCCGCCCGCACCCGCCGGCCGCCGGAGCCGCACCGCCACCCGCGGGGCGGCTCCGGCGGCCGCGCCGCGCGTACGCTGCGCCAGGACCGGAAGACCCGGTGACGAGGTCGTGACGAGGCAGTCACCTGCCTGGGCTCGACCCCCAAAACGGGCTTCGGTAACGTCAGGTGGGCAACCAACGGGGACGCCGCCCAGCGGCCTGCGCGCGCAGCGCGCGAAGAGTGGGGGCCGCGGTCCGCGCCGCGCCGACCGGGAGGGCTCAGGACCAGCGATGGCACGCAGCAGCGCGAACAGGACTCCGGTACCGGTACGCGTCCGGCGCAGGACCTTCGGCGACGTGCTCCGGGCGTTCTTCGCGTTCCTCGCGCTGGTGGTGCTCGTCGTCGGCGTGCCCGGCGCGCTCGCCTACTTCATCGGCTGGCCGCTGCCCGACTCCGCGCCCTCCCTCGACATGCTCAACGAGGACGTGACCGCCGACGTCTTCCTCAAGGTCTTCGCGGTCGTCGTCTGGCTGGCCTGGGCGCAGTTCGCCGCCTGCGTGCTCGTCGAGGCCAAGGCCGCCGCCTCCGGGATGGGCATGCCCGGCCGGGTGCCGGGCTCCGGCGCCAGCCAGGCGCTCGCCCGCCAGCTCGTCGCCGCCGTGCTGCTGCTCACCGCCGGCGCCGCCAGCTTCGCGCCCGGCCTCTCCCAGCTCGGCCAGCAGCTCGACCAGCACCAGCAGCCGCCGGTCGCCGCCGCCCAGCAGACCCCGGGCCAGCAGGTCGACACCGCGCGGCCCGCCGTCGACGTCGAGACGCCCCGCGGCGAGGCGGGCGGCGGCGAGGTCCGTAAGGACACCCGCGAACAGGCCGAGCGGGACACGAAGTTCTACCGCATCCAGCCGCCCGAGGGCCGCCACCACGACTCGCTGTGGGAGATAGCCGAGCGGCACCTGGGCGACGGCCGCCGCTACGGCGAGATCTACCAGCTCAACAAGGACCGCATCCAGCCCGACGGCTCCAAGCTCAGCCAGGCCAGCCTGATCCGCCCCGGCTGGATCATGGAGATGCCCGCCGACGCGCAGGGCGGCGACCTGGTCGAGATGCCCGAGGACCGCGACGAGGTCTCCAAGTCCGAGGCCGAGCAGATCCACGAGTACGACAAGTCCAGCCCCACCGCCGGCGAGCGCGGCAAGGACGGCGACCGGCAGCAGACCACCTCCGGCCGCGGCGAGCGCCTCGCGCCCGACAGCCCCGCCGTCGACCGCGACTCCGGCGACCGCGCCGGCGAGCAGACGCAGGTCCAGCAGATCCCGAGCCGCGAGGGCGACGGCGCCGGCGACCGCGGCGGCAGCGGCGAGCAGGCCGTCCCCGAGGTGCACGGCGACGGCGGCATCGGCCTGCCGGAGGTGCTGATCGCCGCCCCGCTGCTGGCCGCCGGGGTGCTCGGCGCGCTGAGCCGGCGGCGCCGGCAGGCGCTGTGGCAGGCGGCGTTCCACACCGGCGG
>NZ_BAAAPF010000144.1:0-17287 GCF_039531005.1 Streptomyces synnematoformans | reverse complement strand
GGGTTCGGCGGCCCCGCCCGGCGCGGGCGGGGCGGTGGTCGGCCGCCCGGTCCCGGTGCCGGGCCCGTCGGTCGGCTCCCCGGTCGGCTCCTCGGTCGGCGTGTCCGTCGGCCGGCCGGGGCTCTCCGTGGGCTCGCCGCCCGGGCTGCGCGTACCGTCGCCGGGGGTGCGGCTCGGCTCCGGCGACGGCGGCGCGAACGGGTCCGGCGGCGTCTGCGGCAGCTTCCGGTCCTGGCCGCCCTGCGCGCCGACCGGCCGCTCGAACCAGAGGTTCGTCGTCACGTCCACGATCACCAGGTGCGACAGCGCCCGCTTCGCCGGCGTGACGACGACGGTCCGCGACGGCCGGTAGCCGCGCCAGCCCGTGCCGCCGTAGCGGGCGTCGTCGCTCAGCTCCTCCGGCGCCGTCAGCGGGTTGCCGCTCGTGCACCGCACCCGCGGCACGCCCCGGTCGTCGACCAGCACCGCGGAGCCGGACTGCAGCACCGCCTGGTACGCGCTCGCCGCGCCGTCGGCGAAGCCGTGGCCGGTGAGCCGGGTGTCGGCGCGCAGGAGCACGGAGGTCAGCCCGCGCAGGTAGTCCGGCAGCTCCGCCTCCCCGACCCCGAGGGTCTCCGCGAACGCCGCCTGCTTGCCGGCGCCGCGGCCGAGGAGGTCGATCTGCTTCTCGATGTCGCAGCTGGGGACGTTCCGTACGCCGGCGTAGAGCCCGGCCGTCGCGCCCGACACCGACTGGTACCTGCTCGGCTGCGCCGGCGGGGTGCCCTGGGGCAGCGCGGCGGTGCGGGCGGGCGACGGATGGGCGCCGTCGGGGGTCGCGGTGGTCGCGGTGAAGGGGGCAGACCCGGCGTCGGCGACGGGCTCCAGCACCAGCTCCGCCGGCGGGTCGGGGTCGGCGGCGCGGCCGCCCTGGGTGGGCGCGGCACAGGCCGCCGCGGAGACCGACAGGGCGAGCGCCACCGCGGCGGCTCCGGCGAGGTGCACGGAGCGCGGCGGTCGCGGCGCGGGGCGCGCGGGGCGCGGGGCACGGCGCGACGGCAGCGGTGCACGGCGCGCGGAACGCAGACGGGGCACGGGGGTCTCCCTTTCGGGGCCGGATGGACACCTTCCGACGCTATTGTCTGAATTATCACCACGGGGTGCGCAAGCTGAGCGCCGCCATCGGCGCGACCCCGCCCGCGTGCCGCGGCCGGACGCGCCCCGGTTACCGTTGACGTGGCAGAACGTCCCGGTCAGCGGACGCCGCGAGCGGAGGGAGCACCGCCCATGACCGAACGCAAGCCGCCGGGAGTGGACTTCGAGTCGTGGGTCGACCGGCAGATCCGCGAGGCGTCGGAGCGCGGCGAGTTCGACGACCTTCCCGGGAAGGGCAAGCCCCTCCCCGACCTCGACCAGCCGTACGACGAGCTGTGGTGGGTGCGGGCGAAGATGGCGCGCGAGCAGCTGTCCGCGCTGCCGCCCTCGCTCGCCGTCCGCAAGGAGGCCGAGGCCGCGCTCGCCGCCGTGGCCGGGGCACGGAGCGAGAAGGAGGTGCGCGAGATCGTCGCGGAGGTCAACGAGAAGATCCTCGCGGCGCACCGCGCGCCCGCCGTCGGACCGCCGCTGAAGCTGGCGCCGCTGGACGCCGACACCCTGGTGCGCGAGTGGCGTGAGGGGCGCCAGGGGCGCGGGTAGCCGGTACGGACCGGCCGCGCGGTCAGGGGCGGGGGATGTTGCGGAGGTTGGAGCGGGCGAGGTCGAGCATGGTCCCGACGCCGCCCTCCAGGACCGTGCGGCCGGCCGCCAGCGCGAAGCCGCGCACCTGCTCCAGCGTGATCCGCGACGGGATCGACAGCGCGTTGGAGTCGGTGACCAGCTCGACCAGCGCGGGGCCCTTCGCCGCCAGCGCCTCGCGCAGCGCGCCCTCGATCTCGCCGGGCTTCTCCACCCGCCAGGCGGGGATGCCGACGCCGCGGGCGATGGCGGAGAAGTCGACCCTGCTGTGGTCGGTGCCGTACGCGGGCAGGCCGTCGACCAGCATCTCCAGCTTGACCATCCCCAGCGAGGAGTTGTTGAACAGGACGGTCTTGACCGGCAGTTCCTGCTGCCTGACGGTGATCAGCTCGCCGAGCAGCATGCCGAGGCCGCCGTCGCCGGAGAGCGAGATGACCTGGCGGTCGCAGTCGGCGCAGGCGGCGCCGATCGCGTGCGGAAGGGCGTTGGCCATCGAGCCGTGGGTGAACGAGCCGATGACGCGGCGGCGGCCGTTGGGGGTGAGGTAGCGGGCGGCCCAGACGTTGTTCATGCCGGTGTCGACGGTGAACACCGCGTCGTCCGCGGCCAGCTGGTCCAGCAGCCGGGCGGCGTACTCGGGGTGGATCGGCACGTGCTTGTCGACGTTGGAGGTGTACGCCTCGACGACCTTGGTCAGCGCCCGCTCGTGCTTGCGCAGCATCCCGTCGAGAAAGCGCCGCTCCCGCTTCTCGCGCAGCAGCGGCTGCAGTGCGTCCAGGGTGGAGGCGACGTCGCCGTGCACGGCGACCTCCAGGGGCGTGCGGCGGCCCAGGCGGGTGGCGTCGGTGTCGATCTGCACGGTCTTGCTCTGCGGCAGGAAGGCGTCGTACGGGAAGTCGGTGCCGAGCATGACGACGAGGTCGGCCTCGTGCAGCGCCTCGTAGCAGGCGCCGTAGCCGAGGAGGCCGATCATGCCGACGTCGTACGGGTTGTCGTACTGGATCCACTCCTTGCCGCGCAGCGTGTGCCCGACGGGTGCCTTGACCGTCTCGGCGAGCCGCATCACCTGTGCGTGCGCGTCGCGTACGCCCGCGCCGGCGAAGAGCGCGACGCGGTCGGCGGCGTTGACGGCGGCGGCCAGCTCGCGCACGGTCTGCGGGTCGGGGACGATCGCGGCGGGGCGGACGCAGGGGACGGTGTGCCCGGTGGGGTTCGCGGCCTGCCTGTCGGCGATGTCGCCGGGCAGGACGAGCACCGCGACCTCGCCCGCCCCGACGGCGTGCTGGGCGGCGATCCGGGCGATGCGGGGCATCTGCTCGGGCTGGGAGATCAGCTGGCAGTAGCCGGACGCCTGGTCGAAGAGCTTCTCGGGGTGCGTCTCCTGGAAGAAGCCGCTGCCGATCTGGGTGGCGGGGATGTGCGAGGCGACGGCCAGGACGGGGGCGCCGCTGCGCTGCGCGTCGAACAGGCCCTGGATGAGGTGGGTGTTGCCGGGGCCGCAGGAGCCGGCGCAGGCGGCGAGCTGCCCGGTGACCTGCGCCTCGGCGGCGGCGGCGAAGGCGCCGGCCTCCTCGTTCTGCACGTGCACCCATTCGATGGCGCCGTCGCTGCGGCGGATGGCGTCGACGAGCGGGTTGAGGCTGTCGCCGACGACGCCGTAGATGCGCTTCACGCCGTACTGGAGCAGGACCTCCACGAGTTGGTCGGCAACCTTGGCACTGCTCATCGCGCTCTCCTCGCATCGGCTTCGCGGCGTCGGGCCAACGTGTTCGATCGTAGGCGATCACCGGGGAAGCGGGCGTGTCGTGCACCCGGCCCGGGGCGCCGTCCGTCCTGGCCGCGGCCTCCGGGCGGGGCTATAGTCCGAAACTAGCACCGCTAGTTTCGATGGGGAGGCCCGCCCGTGCGCACCGTCCACTTCGCCGCCGCCCGCCGCACGCCGATCGGGAAGCTGCGCGGTTCGCTGTCCGCCGTACGCCCCGACGACCTCGCCGCCGGGGTGATCCGCGGGCTGCTCGACGGTGTCCAGGACCTCGACCCCGCGCGCGTCGACGACGTCTACTGGGGCGCCGCCAACCAGGCCGGCGAGGACAACCGGAACGTCGCCCGCATGGCCGGCCTCCTCGCCGGCCTGCCCGAGTCGGTCCCCGGCGCCACGCTCAACCGGCTCTGCGCGTCCGGCCTGGAGGCCGTGACGACCGCCGCCCGCGCCATCGCCGCCGGCGAGGCGGACGTGGTGCTGGCCGGCGGCTCGGAGTCGATGAGCCGCGCGCCGTTCGTCCTGCCGCGCCCGGACGAGGCGCTGCCGCGCGTGCTGGCGACGGCCGACACCCGGCTGGGCTGGCGGCTGGTCAACCCGCGGATGCGCGAGCTGCACGGGCTGCTGGCGATGGGCGAGACCGCGGAGGAGGTGGCCGGGCGGTACGGCGTGGGGCGGGCGCGGCAGGACGAGTTCGCGCTGCGCAGCCACCGGCGGGCCGCGGCCGCCCGGGCGGCGGGGCACTTCGACGCCGAACTGCTGCCCGTCGTACGGCCCGGCGACGGCGGGGCGGTGACGGCCGACGAGTGCATCCGCGAGGACACGTCGGCGGAGCGGCTGGCGCAGCTGAAGCCGGTGTTCCGGGAGGGCGGCAGCGTGACCGCCGGCAACTCCTCGCCCATGAACGACGGGGCGGCGGCACTGCTGCTGGTCAGCGAGGAGGCGCTGGCGGACCTGGGCCTGGACTCCCTCGGCCGGTACGCGGCCGGCGCCTCCGCCGGCGTCCACCCCGACGTCATGGGCGTCGGCCCGGTGCCGGCCACGCGCAAGGCGCTGGACCGGCTCGGCTGGTCGGTGGCCGACGTCGAGACGGCGGAGCTGAACGAGGCGTTCGCGGCCCAGTCGCTGGCCTGCGTGGACCGGCTGGGCCTGGACCCGGAGACGGTCAACCCGGACGGCGGGGCCATCGCGCTCGGCCACCCGCTGGGCTGTTCGGGGGCGCGGATCCTGACGACGCTGCTGCACCGGATGGCGCGTACCGGCGCGCGGCGGGGGCTGGCGACGATGTGCGTCGGCGTGGGGCAGGGCACGGCGGTGCTGGTGGAACACGCCTGAGGAACGCCTGAGGAACGGGCACGAGAACGGCGAGCGGCGGCGCCGTGCCCTTCGCCGTGCCCCGGGAAGGCGCCGGGTCCCGCTGCAGCACAATGGCCCCATGGATCTCCGCATCTTCACAGAACCGCAGCAGGGCGCCTCGTACGACACCCTCCTCACGGTGGCCCGCGCCACCGAGGACCTCGGCTTCGACGCCTTCTTCCGCTCCGACCACTATCTGAAGATGGGCGACGTGAGCGGCCTGCCCGGCCCCACCGACGCCTGGGTCACGCTGGCCGGGCTGGCCCGCGAGACCCGCCGCATCCGGCTCGGCACGCTGATGACCGCCGCCACCTTCCGGCTCCCCGGCCCGCTGGCCATCCAGGTGGCGCAGGTGGACCAGATGTCCGGCGGGCGGATCGAGCTGGGCATCGGCGCGGGGTGGTTCGAGGACGAGCACACCGCGTACGGGATCCCGTTCCCGAAGGAGAAGTTCGCCCGCCTGGAGGAGCAGCTGGCGATCGTGACGGGGCTGTGGGGGACGCCGACGGGCGAGACCTTCAGCTACTCCGGGACGCACTACGAGCTGCGGGACTCCCCCGCGCTGCCCAAGCCGGTGCAGGCGCCGCTGCCGGTGCTGATCGGCGGCATGGGCGCGAAGCGGACCCCGGCGCTGGCCGCCCGCTACGCGGCGGAGTTCAACGTGCCGTTCAGCTCGGCGGCGGACACCGAGCGGCAGTTCGCCCGGGTCCGCGAGGCGGCCGAGGCCGCCGGCCGGGCGCCGTCGGACCTGGTGTACTCCAACGCGCTCATCGCCTGCGTCGGCAAGGACGACGCGGAGGTGGCCCGGCGGGCGGAGGCCATCGGCCGGGAGGTGCCCGAGCTGAAGGAGAACGGCCTGGCCGGCACCCCGGCGGAGGTCGTCGAGAAGATCGGCCGCTACGGAGCCGTCGGTGCACAGCGCTTCTACCTGCAGATTCTCGACCTGTCTGACCTGGACCACCTGGAGCTGATCGCCTCCGAGGTGCTGCCGCAGGTGTCCTGAGCCCGAACGCCCCCGCGCGGGCGCCGGCACGGTACGCCCCGGCGCCCGCGCCGGGGCGTGAAACCGTTCGCGGGCGGGGCCGGGGCCCGGCGAGGATGGCCGGATGGAGCGCGGCGAGCTGCTGGTCGAGGAGCACACCATCCTGGCGGTGGTGGCGGGTTCGCGCGCCTTCGGCCTGGCCACGGCGGCGTCCGACACCGACCGCCGCGGGGTGTACGTCGCGCCGACCGAGTGGTTCTGGCGGCTGGAGAAGCCGCCGACGCACTGGGAGGGGCCGCGGCCCGAGCAGTTCAGCTGGGAGGTGGAGCGCTGCTGCGCGCTCGCCCTCGACGGCAACCCGAACCTGCTGGAGGTGCTGCACTCCCCGCTGGTCGAGCGCTGCACGCCGCTCGGCGCGGAGCTGTGCGACCTGCGCCCGTCGTTCCTGTCCCGCCACGTCCACCGCACGTTCGGCCGGTACGCCCACCGCCAGCTGACCCGGGCCCGGGCCCGCCGGGAGCGCACGGGCGAGGTGCGCTGGAAGCACGTGGTGCACCTGCTGCGGCTGCTGCTGAGCGGGGAGGCCCTGCTGCGGACGGGGGAGCTGCACGTCGACGCCGGCCCGTACCGCGGGCGGCTGCTCGCGGTCGGACGCGGCGAGGCGACCTGGGACGAGATCACGGCGTGGACGGCGGAGCTGTCCCGGCGCCTCGACGGGGCCCTGGCGGCGAGCCCGCTGCCGGAGTCCCCCGACGGGCCGGGCGTGGAGTCCTGGCTCGTCTCCGTCCGCCGCCGCGGGCTGGCGGCCGCGTGAGCACGGCACCCGACCCCGCCGCCCTCGCCGCGGCGGGCCTCCCCGACCTCGCCCCGGCCCTCGCCTCGCCCGCGCACCCGCTGGTGTTCGCCACGGTCTCGGGCGCCCACCTGTACGGCTTCCCCTCCCGCGACTCCGACGTGGACCTGCGCGGCGCGCACCTGCCGACGCTCACCGGGCTGTGGGGCGACGTGGCCGGCGCTCCGGGCGTCGAGCGGCTGGCCGCGGACGTGGCGGCGCTGCGCGGCGCGCTGGACGAGGCGCAGGGGCGCACCCCGCTGCCGGATGCGCCCGAAGGGCGCGCGGAGCTGGGCGAGATCGTCGTGGATGCCCGGCTCCAGCTGGGTTGACACCGGATAACGCTTGCCGCCGACCTCTTGACCCGCCTCCCGGCGGACTTCTATGTTCACCGCCAAGAGGTAGAACGTAGGACCTCCCACGACCTCGCCTATCCCAGGGACAGGGACGGGCGCGGCGCCATCCCCTGTTTTCCCTCCTGGAGGCACCGTGAGCGACGTTTCACCAGAGCCGGGCGTCGACCGCCGGCGAGTGCTGCAGTACGGCGGGGCGCTGGGCGCCTTCGGCGTCATGGCGCCGGCGCTGGCCGCCTGCTCCGGAGGTCCGGAATCGACCTCCGACACCGGCGGGGGCGACAGCGCCGGCTCCGTCACCGCCGTCATCGGGTACGGCAACGACCAGAGCTGGGACCCCACGCTGACCGCGTCGGCGTTCTCGGTGGCCAGCAACCACCACATCTTCGAGGGCCTGCTCGACACCGACCCCCTCACCCGCGAGCCCTACCCCGCGCTGGCGACCGCTGCGCCCGCCGACCCCGGCGCGGCCACCTGGTCGTTCACCCTGCGCGACGGCGCGACGTGGCACGACGGCAAGCCGGTCACCGCCGACGACGTGGTGTTCACCTTCGACCGGATACTCGACCCCGAGACCCAGACCCTCGCCCGCGGGTTCTTCGCCGCCTGGCTGAAGGAGGCCAGGAAGACCGGGGAGAACACCGTCGACCTGGTGCTCAACTTCCCCTTCCCGGACGGGCTGTCCCGGCTCACCCTCGCGAAGATCCTGCCCAAGCACATCCTGAGCAGGTCCGGCGCCTGGCGGGACCTCGACACCGGCGTGCCCGAGGTCACCGTGGGGTCCGGCCCGTACAAGATGACGGCGAACCAGCCGCTGTCGAACACCTCCTTCGAGGCGTACGCGGACTACAACGGCCCGCGCAAGGCGAACTTCAAGAAGATGAACTGGCTGTCCATCGTGGACGCCGCCCCCCGGGTCGCGAAGATCTCCGGCGAGAGCGCCGGCGCGCAGATCTCCGACAACATCCCCTACGCCAACGTCAAGCAGCTGGAGCAGGACGGCCTCACCGTCGAGGGCGGCGCCGGCATGAACCACCTGTTCCTGCTCTTCAACACCGAGCAGGCGCCCTTCGACGACGTACGCGTGCGCCAGGCCCTGCACTACGCCATCGACACCGACAAGATGATCGAGGCCGCCCTGCGCGGCTACGGCAAGGCCGCCAGCTCCTTCCTCGACGAGGGCAACCCCACGTACCGCAAGGCCAGGACCGTCTACGACTACTCCCCCGACAAGGCCAGGGCGCTGCTGGAGGACGCCGGGGTCAGCGGGCTGAAGGTCACGCTCATGGCGTCGACCGTCAGCTGGATCGCGGACTGCATCCCGACCATCAAGGAGTCCTGGGACGCCGTCGGCGTCGAGACCACCCTCGAACCGCAGGAGACCTCGGCGCTGTTCACGAAGCTGGACCAGAAGGCGGACTACCAGGTCGTCGCGTCCGCCTCGAACCCCAACCAGCTCGGCATCGACCCCGACCTGATCCTCCGTTACAACTACACGGCGGACAACGTCTGGATGCAGTACTCCCGCTGGTCCCAGGCCCCGGAGGCCAAGGAGCTGTTCCGGCTCATGGACGCGGCCACGCGCGAGCCGGACCAGGAGAAGAAGAAGCAGATGACGCAGGAGTACCTCGACGTCATCGCGGAGAACGCGGTCATCTACCCCGTGGTCCACAACGAGCTGATCACCGCCTGGGACCCCGACGCCCTGACCGGGATCCAGCCGCAGGCGTACCCCGGCATCAACCTGCTCAAGGCCAAGCCCGTCCAGGGCTGAATCGACAGGCTAGGAGCTCACGTACGTGGCCCAGATCGCCAGGATGCTGCTACGGCGCATCGCCCTGCTCGTCCCACTGATGCTCGGCATCGTGCTGTTCGTCTTCCTCGTCATGCGCTTCTCGGACGTCGACCCGGCGGTGGCGCACTTCCAGGGTGCCAACCCCACCGAGCAGCAGCTCGACGACTACCGCGAGGAGCACGGGCTCAACGACCCGCTGCCCGTCCGCTATGCCGCGTTCGTCGGCGACCTGCTGCGCGGCGACATGGGTCTCAGCGTGCTCAACGGCCGGCCGGTCCTCGACCAGGTGACCACCGCGCTGCCGCTGACCCTGCAGCTCACCTTCATGGGGCTCGCCATCGCCATCGTGCTGTCGGTGGTCTTCGGGGTCACGGCCGCGATCTACCGCGACCGCGCCCCGGACCAGCTGATCCGCGTCGTGTCGCTGGTCGGCGTCGCCGCCCCCGCCTTCTGGGTGGCGCTGCTGCTGATCCAGTACCTGGCGGTGGACCTGGGGTGGTTCCCCTCCGGGGGGTACGTGAATCCGGGCGACTCGTTCACCGGCTGGCTCAAGACCATGACGCTGCCGGCCGTCGCGCTGTCGCTGCACGTCGCCGCGCAGCTCATCCGCATCGTCCGCACGGCGGTGGTGGAGGAGCTGGACAAGGACTACGTGCGCACGGCGATCGGCAGCGGGCTGCCGCCGGTCGTCGTGGTCGGCCGCAACGTGCTGCGCAACGCGCTGGTCAACCCGCTGACCGTCCTCGGACTGCGGGTGGGCTACCTGCTCGGCGGCGCGGTCGTGATCGAGACGATCTTCTCGCTGCCCGGCATGGGCACGCTGATGATCAACGCGGTGAAGAACGGCGACCCCGCGGTCGTGCAGGGCGTGGTGCTGACCGTCGCCGTCGCGTTCGTGGTCGTCAACCTCGTCATCGACATCCTCTATCTGCTGGTCAACCCCCGACTGAGGAGTGCCGCCTGATGCTCGCCACCCTCGGCGGCCGCAAGCAGCTCGCGGAGCGGCTGTCCCGGCCCGGCCTGCGGCTCCGCGGGCTGAAGCGGCTGCCCTGGACGTCCCGGATCTCGCTGGGGCTGATCGTGCTCGTCGTGGCGGTCGCGGTGTTCGCGCCGCTGATCGCGCCGCACGACCCGCTCGACCAGCAGGCCCAGACCGACGGCACCGGACACCCGTCCGGCGACCACTGGATGGGGCAGGACAGCCTCGGCCGCGACATCCTCAGCCGGCTGATGTACGGGGCCCGCTGGTCGCTGGTCATCGGCCTGGGCGCGACCCTGCTCGGGCTGGTCGCCGGGGCGGTCCTCGGCGCCGTCGCCGCCACCTCCCGCAAGGCGGTGGACGAGTTGGTGATGCGCAGCCTGGACGTCGTCATGGCGTTCCCGGGGATCGCGCTGGCCGCGGTGCTCGTCGCCGTGTTCGGCGGCAGCATCCCCGTGCTGGTGTGCGCCATCGCGTTCCTCTACACGCCGCCGATCGCCCGGGTGGTCCGGGCCAACGTGCTCGACCAGTACGGCGAGGACTACGTGACCGCGGAACGGGTCATCGGGGCCCGTACCCCGCACATCATCGTCAAGCACGTCGCCATCAACTGCGCCGCGCCGATCCTGGTGTTCTGCACGGTGCAGGTCGCCGAGGCGATCGTCTTCGAGGCGTCGCTGTCCTTCATCGGCGCGGGTGTCCGGCCGCCGGACCCGTCCTGGGGCAGCGTCATCGCCGACGGCAAGAACATGGTGCTGCTCGGCGGCTGGTGGGCCACGGTCTTCCCGGGCCTGCTGATGCTGCTGACCGTGCTGGCGCTGAACATCCTCTCCGAGGGCATCTCGGACGCCTGGGCGGCACCCGCCGCCCGGCGGGCCGAGGGCCCGTCGGCCGAGGAGGCCGGCGCCGAGGACCGGATCGAGGCCGCCGCGCCCGGCACCGGCAGGGTGCTGGAGCTGCCCGGGCTCGCCGAGGCCGCCCGGCGGCTGCGCGAACGGGCCCGGCCGCTGCCCGGCGGCGAGCCGGTGCTGGCGGTGCGGGACCTGGCCATCGGCTTCGACAAGCGGCACGCGGGCGTCGACATCGTCGACGGCATCAGCTTCGACGTCCGGCCCGGCGAGGTCCTCGGCCTCGTCGGCGAGTCGGGCTGCGGCAAGTCGCTGACGGCGCTGACGGTGATGGGCCTGGAGCCGGCGGGCGCGCGCGTGCGCGGCAGCGTCGTCTTCGACGGCCGGGAGCTGAACGGCACGCCGATGCGCGTACGCCGCAAGCTGCTCGGCCACGAGATGGCGATGATCTACCAGGACGCGCTCAGCTCGCTCAACCCGGCGATGACCATCCGCGCCCAGCTGGGGCAGCTGATCCGGCGCGGCGGCACGCGCACCGCGACCGAGCTGCTGGAGCTGGTGGGCCTGGATCCGGACCGCACGCTGCGCAGCTACCCGCACGAGCTGTCCGGCGGGCAGCGGCAGCGGGTGCTCATCGCCATGGCGCTGTCGCGCAACCCGAAGCTGATCGTCGCCGACGAGCCGACCACCGCGCTCGACGTCACGGTGCAGGCGCAGGTCATCGAGCTGCTGCTGCGGCTGCGCGAGGAGCTGGGCTTCGCGCTGATCCTGGTCAGCCACGACCTGGCGCTGATCTCCGACGTCACCGACCGGGTGGTGGTGATGTACGGCGGGCAGATCGTCGAGACCGGCGTCACCGCCGACCTGGTCGAGGCGCCGGCCCACCACTACACCCGCGGGCTGCTGGGCTCGGTGCTGTCGCTGGAGACGGGCCAGGAGCGGCTGACGCAGATCCGCGGCGTCGTGCCCTCGCCGGCCGACTTCCCGGCCGGCTGCCGGTTCGCCGACCGCTGTCCGATGGCGAGCGGCACCTGTCTGGACACGGCTCCGGAGCTGGTCGGCGAGGAACGCGGACACGAGGTGGCGTGCCACCACCCGGCGGTCGAACCGGCGGGCACCCCCGCGGGCAAGGCGGAGAAGGAGGCGCTGCGATGAGCGCGAAGGACGGCGGCGGACCGATCGGCGACCTGGCCAGGGGTGCGCCCCTGGTCGAGGGCGACGGCCTGGTCGAGGGCGGCGGTGCCGCGCCGGGGCTGGTCACCGTGCGGGACGCGCACGTGGTGCACCGGGCGCGCACCGGCGGGCTGTTCTCCCGGGACCGGGTGTACGCGCTGACCGGCGCGGATCTGGCGATCGCGGCGGGCGAGACGGTCGGCGTGGTCGGCGAGTCCGGCTGCGGCAAGTCGACGCTGGCGAAGGTGCTGGTGGGCGTGGAGCGGCCGACGGCCGGCACGGTGGAGTTCCGGGGCCGCGACATCTGGGAGATGGACGCCGGCGAGCGGCGCACCGCCCTCGGCACCGGCGTGGGCATGATCTTCCAGGACCCGTCGACCGCGCTGAACCGCCGGCTGCCGGTCCGGCAGATCCTCCGCGATCCGCTCGACGTGCACAGCCGCGGCACGTCCGCGCAGCGCAACGAGCGGGTGCGGGAGCTGATGGCGCTCGTCGGCCTGCCGCCGGTGCTCGCCGACGCGCTGCCGGGGCAGTTGTCCGGCGGCCAGCGGCAGCGGGTGGCCATCGCCCGCGCGCTGGCGCTGGAGCCGGATCTGGTGGTGGCCGACGAGCCGACGTCCGCGCTCGACGTCTCCGTGCGCGCGCAGATCCTCAACCTGCTGCTGGAGCTGAAGGAGCGGCTGAACCTGGCGCTGGTGTTCGTCTCGCACGACATCCAGACGGTGCGGCGGATGAGCGACCGGGTCATCACCATGTACCTGGGCCGGATCGTCGAGGAGGCGCCCGCGGCGGCGCTGGGCTCCGGGGGCGGCTCTCCGGCGGAGCGCGACACGGACGCGGCCCGGCACCCGTACACGCGGGCGCTGTTCTCGGCGACGCCGGGGCTCCTCGACCCCATCGACCCGATCCCCCTCGTCGGCCCCGTGCCGTCGGCGACCCGGCCGCCGAGCGGCTGCCCGTTCCGTACCCGGTGCTGGAAGGCCACGGCGGAGTGCGCCGCGGCCATGCCGCCGGTCACGCAGGCGGCGCACGCCCACCGGTTCCGCTGCCACCATCCGGTGGCCGCCGCGGAGAGCACCCGCGATCTCGTGATCCAAGCGAAGGAGAGCGCATGACCCGTCCCACCCACCTGACCGGCGTCGTACCGCCCGTCTGCACCCCCCTGACGCCGGATGCCGAGGTGGACACCGCCTCGCTGATCAGGCTGGTGGACTTTCTCGTGGCCGGGGGCGTCGACGGACTCTTCGTCCTCGGCTCCTCCGCCGAGGCCGCCTATCTCCGGGACGAGCAGCGCAGGGCCGTGGTGGACACGGTCGTACGGCACGTCGGGGGCCAGCTGCCGGTGCTCGCCGGCGCGATCGACATGACGACCCCGCGCGTGCTCGACCACGCCCGCGGCGCGCTCGACTCCGGCGCGGACGCGCTCGTGGTCACCGCGCCGTTCTACACCCGCACCCACCCGGCGGAGATCGACCGGCACTACCGCGAGGTCGCCGCGCGCACGGGGGCGCCGGTCTACGCCTACGACCTGCCGGTGGCGGTGCACACCAAGCTGGGCCACGATCTGGTGCTCACCCTCGCGGCGGACGGGGTGCTGGCCGGGCTGAAGGACTCCAGCGGCGACGAGACGGGGCTGCGCCGCGTCATCGTCGGTGTACGGGGCAAGGCGGCGGGGTTCTCCGCCCTGACGGGGTCAGAGACGATGGTGGACAGCGCGCTGGCGATGGGCGCCCACGGCGTCGTACCCGGCCTCGGCAACGTCGACCCGCACGGCTACGTGCGGCTGTACCGCAGCGCCCGGGAGGGCGACTGGGAGACGGCGCGGACCGAACAGGAGCGGCTGCTCGCGCTGTTCGGCATGGTGCGGTCCGGCGACCCGGCGCGGATGGGCATGAGCTCGTCCGCCCTCGGCGCCTTCAAGGCGGCCCTGCACCTGCGCGGGGTCATCGACTGCCCGGCGACGATGCTGCCGCAGATCCCGCTGGACGCCGAGGAGGTGCGGCGGGTCGAGAAGCACCTCGCCACGGCGGGGCTGCTCTGACGGGGCGGCGCAACCGCCGTACGGGGACGGGAGGAGCGGGGGCCACGGGGCCCCGCTCCTCCTCACCTCCCCGCCCCCGTCTCAACCCCCCGGCTCAGCTCCCGCCGCCGACGGGGATCCGGCCCCTGCCGTCGCCGGTCTCCGCGGCGGCCGGCTTCCCGGGGTCCGCGGGGGCGGGCGGTTCCAGGTGCAGCTCCGGCAGCAGCCGGTCCGCCCAGCGGGGCAGCCACCAGTTGGCCCGCCCGAGGAGCGTCATCGTGGCCGGCACCAGCACCATCCGGACGATCGTGGCGTCGGTCAGCACCGCCACCGCCATGCCGACCCCGATCATCTTCACCGTCACGTCCGGGTCGATCGCGAAGCCGGTGAACACCGCGATCATGATGGCCGCCGCGCTGGTGATGACGCGCCCGGTCGCCGCGAGGCCGCGCACGACGCTGCCGTACGGGTCGCCGGTGGCCAGCCAGTCCTCCCGGATCCGGGAGAGCAGGAAGACCTCGTAGTCCATGGAGAGGCCGAACAGGATGGTGAACATCAGGATCGGCACCCAGCTGGACACCGGCACGTCGTGGGGCAGGCCCAGCAGCCGGGCGCCGGTGTCGGTCTGGAACACCACGGTCATCACGCCGTACGCCGCGGCCACCGACAGCAGGTTCATCACCGCCGCCTTCAGCGCCACGACCGGGGCCCGGAACAGCACGGTGAGCAGCAGCAGCGACAGTCCGACGACGAACGGGACGACCACCCACAGCCGGACGGCGAGCCGGTCGGAGATGTCCGCGAAGACGGCGACCACCCCGGTGGCCTCGGCGCCTTCGGGCAGCACGTCGGCGCGCAGCCGGTCCAGCAGGTCCTGCGTGCGCTCGTCCTGCGGTCCGGTGGTGGGGGTGACGGCGATGACGGCGGCGTCGCCGGACTCGTTGAGCCGCGGCGGTGACACGGCGGCGACGCCGTCGGCGGCGGCCAGGTCGTCGCGGAGCGCGGGCAGCGAGTCCGCGGGCGTCTTCGTGAGGTCCACGGCGATCTGCAGCGGGCCGTTGGCGCCCTCGCCGTACTCGGCGGCGACCAGGTCGTACGCGCGCCGCGTGGTGTTCGACTCCGGCTGGCTGCCGGCGTCCTGCGGCCAGGTGCGCATCCCGAGGACCGGTGCGGCGAGCGCGAGCAGCACGACGAGGGCGGCGAGGCCGGCGGCCAGGGGGCGCTTGGTGACGGCGCGGGCCCAGCGCTCGGTGAGGGTGGCGCGCGGCGGCGCGGGGGCGCCGGTCTGCCCGGTCCGCCGGCTCCGCGCGGCCCCTTCGGGGCGTACGAGGCCGAGGCGTTCGGCCCGGGGCAGCACCCGGTGTCCGGCCAGCCCGCACAGCGCCGGCACCAGCGTCAGCGCGGCGGTCATGACGGCGACGACGGTGCAGAAGGTGGCGTAGCCGAAGGACGCGAACACCGCCACCGTGCTGAGCCGGAGCCCGAAGAGCGACAGCAGGACGGTGGCGCCGGCGATGAGGACGGAGACGCCCGCGGTGGCCGTCGCCTCCGCCGCCGCGGCGCGCGGCGCGAGGCCGCGGCGCAGCCCCTCCGCCTGCCGGCCGACGAGCAGCAGCGCGTAGTCGATGCCGACGCCGAGGGCGACCATGGACGCGACGGTGGGCGCGATGGTGCTGACGTCGGTGGCGGCGGAGAGCAGCGCGACGCCGGCGAACCCCACGCCGAGGCCGGCGACGGCGACCACCAGGGGCAGCCCGGCGGCGGTGAACGAGCGCAGCGCGAACAGCAGGATGACCAGGGCGGCGCCGACGCCGATCAGCTCGGCGGTGATGGCGGGCTTGGTGACGTTCTCCGGCACCTGCCCGCCCAGCTCGACGTCCAGGCCGGCGTCCTCGGCGGGGGCGGCGGCCTCGCGCAGCGCGTCGGTGCCCTCGGTGCCGTGGAAGTCGGTCACGGGGACGCGGTAGTTGACGGTGAACAGCGCCGTGTCCCCGTCGCGGGAGAAGACCGGCTCGTCCACCAGCGACGCGCCCTCCAGGCCCGCGAGCCGCTTGCGCACGTCGGCCAGCACGCCCGCCGGCAGGTCGTCGCCGGAGTCGCCGTGCACGACGACGCGCGCGCTGGTGCCGGACATCTCCGGGAAGGCGTCGCTGAGGAAGTCGGTGCCCGCCTGGGAGGGGGTGCCCTCCACCCGGTAGTTGTCGTGCTGGGTGCCGCCGAACGCCCCCGCCAGGGAGAAGAACGCGGCGATGGCGACGAGCCAGGCGGCTATCGTCCGCCAGGGGTGCGCCGCGCAGGCGCCGCCGAGACGGCCGAGCAGTCGGGTCATGATCGGTCCTTGCGCAGATCCAGTCGTTCCGCGCCCACGCTGCCGAGGGGTTCTTGCAGGCGACTTGGAGGACTCTTGGAACGTCCGTGCGATCGGCCGCGCGGGCGGCGCCGCTCGCGGCTCAGCGCCGCGGCGCGAGCGCGGCCCGGGCCCGCTGCGCGTCCGCCAGCCAGTGCGGCGCCTGCCAGCGGCGCGCGACGACGGCGGCGTGCGCGTAGTGGGCGGCGGCCTCCTCCGTACGGCCCAGCAGCCGGGCGAGGTCGCCGAGGGTCTGCGCGACGGGCCGCATGGCCAGGCACATGCTCGCCGCCCCCGCGACCACGTCGCGCAGCGGCAGCAGTTCGTCCAGCAGGCCCGGCGCCTCGTCCCGCTCCTCCAGCGCGACCACGGCCAGCGCGCGGGCGGACAGGAAGAGCGAGTAGAAGAAGTCCTGCCTGACCGGCGGCCGTCCGGCGCGTACGGCACGGGCCTCGGCGCGGCGGCCGGCGTCGACCAGACCCAGCGCGAGGGCGTCGCCGGCGAGCGCCCCGTAGTCCCGCGCCGCCGCCTCCAGCTCCGGCAGCGCCGCCGCGGGCCGGCCGCGGAGCCAGCACAGCGCGAAGTGCGACATCGTCCACATGGCCGCCGCGTGCGGCGAGCCGATGGCGCGCAGCCGGGCGACGGCCCGGGCGTAGGCGTGCTCGGCCGCGTCGAGCCGGCCCTCGGACATGCGCAGCGCGGCCAGCTGCACCTGCCCGACCGCGGCGGGCTCGCTGAGCCGGTGGGTCTCGGCGATCTCCAGCCCGCGGGCCACGTGCCGGCGGATCGAGGCGACGTCGCCGCGGACGGCGGCGGTCCCGGCGGCCAGGTACTCGGCCAGCCACGCGTAGGCGGCCATGTCGTGGTCCGCCGCGAGCTGCGCCAGCTCGGCGAGGACCTTCTCGCGCGGCGCGGGGTCGCACTCCCAGTCCATGACCCGGCTCTGGGTGGCGAGCACCTGGGCGAGCAGCGCGGGGCCGCCGAGGCCGCGGGCCAGGTCGACCGCCTCGGCCGCCGCCGCGCGCCCCGCGTGGGCCGGCCCCGCGGCGCTGTCGAGGGCGGGGGGGGGTGCCTCCAGCAGCCGGCAGCGGGCGGGGTGGGCGGGGGGGGCGGCCGCCAAAGTCGGGGGG
>NZ_BAAAPF010000143.1:0-17292 GCF_039531005.1 Streptomyces synnematoformans | reverse complement strand
TGGCGGCGCTGCGGGCGGCGGGAGCGGCGCACGGGGAGCAGGCGGCCGGGCCGGGACAGCCGGCCGCGGCGGGGGAAGCGCAGCGGGCCGGGGACGGGGCGGCCCAGGGCCCGGCCCCGAGGATCCCCACGGTCGAGATCGCCCCGTAGGGCGGCGTTTCGTCCGGTGCCGACGACAGACCTCCCCCGGCAACGCGCCGCCGGGACCGGCATCCGGTGCGGATGCCGGCCCCGGTGCCCGGGTGCGTTCGCCCGCATCCGTCAGAGCGGCAGGCCGCCGCCGGTGAGGCTGCCGAGGGGAAGGACGCCGGTCAGGGCGCCGAGCTGGCCGAGACCCGGGGGCTGGGCGGTCTGCTGGCCGGTCGGCTTGGCGGGGGGCGTGCCGTTGTTGCTCGCCACCTGGGAGCCGGTGACGTTCTCCAGCGGGGCGGTCAGCTGGCCGACCGGGTCGGGCAGGCCGGGGGTGGACGCTGCGGAGGCGGTGCCCGTCGCCCCGGCGGCGAAGGCGGCGCCGAGCAGTGCGGTACCGACGATCTTGCGGGTCTTCATGGGATTCAGGTCCTCGTCCTTGCGGATATCGAGCGGCAACGAGAAACGTAGCCAGCCGGATATCGCCGCGGCAACGACCGCCTCGCCGGGGCGGCAATTGGCCCGTACGGCCCTATCCGCGGATCGTACGACCATCGCCACACGACCCGAATTCCCGCAGAGTCCGCAGGTCGGAGCGGGTCAGCGAAAGAGCCACTCCGACTTCAGCCCGGCGTACCCGGGCTTGATGACCTCATTGATCATCGCCAGCCTTTCATCGAAAGGAATGAAAGCCGACTTCATGGCGTTGACGGTGAACCACTGCATGTCGTCGAGCGTGTAGTGGAACGTGCGCACCAGTTCCTCGAATTCGCGGGTCATGCTCGTGCCGCTCATGAGCCGGTTGTCGGTGTTGACCGTGGCGCGGAAGTACAGCCGGCGCAGCAGCCCGATGGGGTGCTCGGCGTACGACGCGGCGGCGCCGGTCTGCAGGTTGGACGTCGGGCACAGCTCCAGCGGGATCCGCTTGTCGCGCACGTACGCCGCCAGCCGGCCGAGTTTGACGGTGCCGTCCTCGGCGACGTGGATGTCGTCGATGATCCGTACGCCGTGGCCGAGCCGGTCGGCGCCGCACCACTGCAGGGCCTGCCAGATCGACGGCAGCCCGAACGCCTCGCCCGCGTGGATGGTGAAGTGGTTGTTCTCGCGCTTCAGATACTCGAAGGCGTCGAGGTGGCGGGTGGGCGGGAAGCCGGCCTCGGCGCCGGCGATGTCGAAGCCCACGACGCCGAGGTCGCGGTAGCGGTTGGCCAGTTCGGCGATCTCCAGCGAGCGGGCGGCGTGCCGCATCGCGGTCAGCAGCGCGCCGACGCGGATGCGGCGCCCGGCGGCGTACGCGCGCCGCTCGCCCTCGCGGAAGCCCTCGTTGACCGCCTCCACCACCTGCTCCAGGCTCAGCCCGCCCTGGAGGTGCTGCTCGGGGGCGTAGCGCACCTCGGCGTACACGACGCCGTCGGCGGCCAGGTCCTCGGCGCACTCGGCGGCGACCCGCACCAGCGCGTCGCGGGTCTGCAGCACGGCGCAGGTGTGGGCGAAGGTCTCCAGGTAGCGCTCCAGCGAACCGGAGTCGGCGGCCTCCCGGAACCAGGCGCCGAGCCGCTCGGGGTCGCTCTCCGGCAGCCCGGAGTAGCCGGTCTCGCGGGCGATGTCCACGACGGTGCCGGGGCGGAGCCCGCCGTCGAGGTGGTCGTGGAGCAGCACCTTGGGGGCGCGCCGGATCCGGTCCGTGTCCGGCAGCGCCGCCCGCCCCGCGCCGGCCGCCGCGCTCCCGCCTCTGCCGTTGTCGTCCGTCATGCGGCACGCCCCTTTCGCGTCACGGTTGGCGACATCCTACGCGCGTAGAGCCGTGCGGTGCCCGGCGGCGGGCGCCGGGTGCCGGGGCATGGCGGCGCCGGTCGGTGCGGCCCGGCGGCACGGGTCGGTGCGGCGGCAGAGGGAGCGGAGTCGGGAGAGCCGCACCGGAGCCGGGGCGCGACTGCCGTGCGCCCGCGGCGACCACCGGGGTTGCGCGGGGGCGGAGCCGGTGGGAGCCACGTACCGGAGACGGGAGGGCACCGGCCGCCGCGCCGAGCCGCAGGCGGCGGCGGTGGCGGTGGCCCTCGCGGGCCGTAGCCGCGTGGTCCCCGCGGGTTCAAGCGGCTTGCGGAGGGCGGAGCCGGGGCGGGCACGTCGGCCTCGCCCGCCGTCGCGACGCGGGGCGGCCCGCAACTGCCTTGCGGGCGCGCCGGATCGGGCCGGCGGTGCCCGGCGCAGACGGGTGGGCAGCAGGGCCGGGCATCTGCGATCGTGCTGCCATGGCACAGGAGACCAGCGTGACCCGCCCCGCCCGGCTCGGCCGCGCCACCGGGGCGGCCTCGGCACAGGCGGTGGCGCTGCTGATGCCCGCGGGCGAGGAGGAGAGCAGCCGCCGGCCGTCGCGGCTGGCCGCCGCCTCGGTGTGGTCGCTGGCCCGCCGGCTGGGACGCGCCGGGCGCGCCGAGGGGCTCGTCACGCACACCGTGCACTACCGCTGCCGCGGCTGGAACGGCGCGGCGGCGGACGCGGCGCACGACGCGGAGTGGGCGCTGGAGGAGGTCGTACGGCGGTACGGGGACGTGCCCGTGGCGCTGGTCGGCACCGACGTCGGCGGGCGCGCGGCGCTGCGCGCCGCCGGGCACGAGGCGGTCGTCTCGGTGCTGGCGCTGGCGCCGTGGCTGCCGGACGCGCAGGCGGCGGACGCGGAGCCCGTACGGCAGCTGAGCGGGCGCAGCGTGCTGCTCGTGCACGGCACGGACGACGAGCGCACCGACCCGGACCTGTCGTACCGGCTGGCGGTGCGGGCGAAGAAGGCCAACCGCGACGTGTGCCGCTTCGAGGTGCACTCCGACGGGCACGGGCTGCACCAGCACCGGCCGGAAGTCCTCGCCCTGGCCGCCGACTTCGTCAGGGGCTCGCTCTTCGGCCGGCCGTACAGCAGGCCGGTCGCCGACGCGCTGGCGGCGCCGCCGCCGATAGGTCTGCGGATGCCGCTGGCCACGGGCTTCGCCCCGGCGTAGGCGCGGTCCGGTCCGGTCGCGGCCGCGGGCGTTACCGCGGCGGCGGACAGGTGGGCTGTCGGAGGGGCGGCCTACCCTAGGGTGGGTGTGCGGGGTTGGTGGGTTGCCGGGTTGCCCGAGTTGCCCGGGTTGCTGGGTTGCTAGCCCGCCAGGAGTTGGCCGCGGCGTCCCAGCAGAAACCGGCGGAACGCCGCCACCGGCGGCGTCTCCTGCTGCCCCGCCACCCACGCGACCCCGATCTCCCGCACCGCCCGCGGCGCCGTCACGTTCAGCTCCACCACCCCCGGCCGCGGCACCGCCGGCGGCGGCAGCAGTGCCACCCCCAGCCCCGCCGCCACCAGCCCGCGGATCGTCTCCGCCTCCTCCCCCTCGAACGCGATCCGCGGCGCGAACCCCGCCTCCGCGCACAGCGCCTCCAGCATCCGCCGCATCCCGTAGCCCGGTTCCAGGGTGACGAAGGGCTCCTCCGCCACCTCCGCGAGCCGGATCCGGCGCCGCCCGGTCAGCCGGTGGTCGTCCGGTACGACGAGCCGGAGGCGCTGCTCGTCCAGGCGCCGCGCCGTCAGGTCCGGCGCGTCCGGGACCGGTGAGGTCAGGCACAGGTCCAACTCGCCCGCGCGCAGCCGCTGCAGCATCCACTCGCCGTAGTTCTGCACCAGCGCGAAGCGCACCCGCGGGTGGTCCCGGCGGAACTCCCGCAGTAGCCCCGGCACGGTCTCGGAGCCGAGCGTGTGCAGGAAGCCGAAGGCGACCTTGCCCGTCTCGGGGTGCGCGTCGGCGCGTACGGCCTCGGCGCCCCGGCCGACCTCCGCCAGCGCGCGTTCGGCGTGGGCGAGGAAGTCGCGGCCGGCGGTGGTCAGCGTCAGGGTGCGGCCGCGGCGGGCGAAGAGCGCGAGGCCCAGGTCGGCTTCGAGCCGTGCCATCGCCCGGCTCAGCGTCGGCTGCGGGACGCCGAGCGCCCGGGCGGCCCGGGTGACGTGCTCCTCGCGGGCGACGGCGGCGAACTGCGCGAGCCGGGGCGCGAGCACCCCGCCCCACTCCCCCGGCTCCCCGGCGCCGGCCGTCGACATGTCTTGCGGATGACGGGACCGTGACATCGACCCCTGTGACCTCTGCTCATTCACCACGGCATCGATTATCACCGTTTTCCGTATTGGACGCATGAGCGGGAGCGCCGTACGTTCGCCGCATGCCCTCCGCTACCGGGGCGCCCGCCGAGGTGGGCGCCCTTCCGCAGCACGCGCCCGGGGAGCCCGGCTACCGCCGCGTGCTCCTCGCCCTGTTCGCCGCCGGCGTCGCCACCTTCACCCTCCTCTTCGCCACCCAGGCCCTGCTGCCCGCCCTCTCCGCCGACCTCGGCGTCAGCCCCGGCGCCGCCAGCTGGACCGTCTCGGCCACCACCGCCGCCCTCGCGCTCGCGGTGCTGCCGCTGAGCGCCGTCTCGGAGCGGTTCGGCCGGCGGGCGACGATGACGTGGTCGCTGACGGCCGCCGTGCTGCTGGGTCTTGCGCTGCCGTTCGCGCCGGACCTGGGCTGGCTCGTCGCGCTGCGCACGCTGCAGGGCGCGGCGATCGCCGGGATCCCGGCGTCGGCGATCGCGTTCATCGCCGAGGAGGTACGGGCCCGGGCGGTGATCGGCGCCGTCGGACTCTTCGTCGCGGGCAACAGCATCGGCGGCATGGCCGGCCGCATCCTCACCGGCTGGACGGCGGACGCCTGGGGCTGGCGGGCGGCGCTGGGCACCGTCGCGGTGCTCTCGCTGGTCTGCGCGGTCGCGTTCCGCGTGCTGCTGCCGCCCGCCCGGCACTTCGCCGCCGCCCCGCTGGCGCCGCGGGCGCTCGCGCGGACGGTACGCGGCCATCTCGCCGACGGGCTGATGCGCCGGCTGTATGCGATCGGCCTGTTGTTCATGACCGTCTTCGGCGCGGTCTACACGATGATCGGCTACCGGCTGGCCGGCGAGCCCTTCGGGCTGTCCTCGGGCCTCATCGGCTCGGTCTTCGTCATCTACCTCGTCGGCACCGGCTCCTCCGCCGCGGCCGGCCGGCTCGTCGCGCGCCTCGGCCGCCGCGGCACCCTGTACGCGGCCGCCGGCACGACCGGCGCCGGGCTGCTGCTGATGCTCGGCGGCTCCCTCGCCGCCGTCCTGGCCGGGCTGGTGCTGCTGACCGCGGGCTTCTTCGCGGGGCACGCGGTCGCCTCCGCCTCGGTCAGCCACGCGGCGCGGACGGGCCGGGCGCAGGCGTCGGCGCTGTACCAGGTCGCGTACTACGTCGGGAACAGCGCGGGCGCCACCGCCGGGGCGGTCGCCTTCCACGCGGTCGGCTGGCGGGGGGTCGTCGTCCTCGGCCTCACGGCTCTCGCGGGCGTCACGGGCATCACGGTTCACGCCACGCGCCGGGCCGCCGCCGCGGCCCGTACGGCGACCGCCGGCCGGGCCCGGGAGGAGCCCGCCGCACCGGCCCGTGCGCAGGCCCCCGCAAGCCGCCCGGTACCGTACGAACCGACAGGTCAGCCGATATCCGCCCGCGTCGCCCGCACCGCCGGACACACCGGCGCGGAGACGATCCGGTAACGGACTCGTTGCCTGAGGTTCAGCTCTGTCTACGCGCGTTACGATGCCCCGGAAGCAGCGCCGGAAAGAGGCGCTTCGCAAGACGAAGGGGAAGTCCTCTTGCGCCGGGTAACCAAGATCGCCGCCGCGGGCGTGGCAACCGCGGCCCTCGCGTTCACCAGTGCTGCGTGCAGCAGCGACGACAGCGGCAGCAGCGACAAGGGCGTCGGCCTCGCCTTCGACGTCGGCGGCCGCAGCGACGCCTCCTTCAACGAGTCGGCCGCCCGCGGGTACGACAAGGCCAAGAAGGAGTTCGACATCGGCGGCAAGGAGCTGACCGCCCGGGACGGCGAGACGGAGGCCGACCGCGAGCAGCGGCTCACCTCCCTCGCCGAGGCGGGCTACAACCCGGTGATCGGGGTCGGCTTCGCCTACGGCAAGTCCGTCAACAAGGTCGCCAAGGACTTCCCCGACACCACCTTCGCCGTGATAGACGAGGCGTCGCAGGCGAAGAACGTCGCCGGCATCACCTTCGCCGAGCACGAGGGCTCGTACCTCGCCGGCGTGGCCGCCGCGCTGAAGAGCAAGTCCGGCAACGTCGGCTTCATCGGCGGCGTGCACAACAACCTGATCAAGAAGTTCGAGGCCGGCTTCGTCCAGGGCGTCAAGGACACCAAGCCCAACGTCAAGGTCGACGTGAAGTACCTCTACGAGAGCGACCTCAAGGGCTTCCAGGACCCGCTGCGCGCCAAGGGCATCGCCGAGGGCATGCTCGACTCCGGCTCGGACGTCATCTACAGCGCCGCGGGCCTTTCGGGCACCGGCTCGATCGAGGCCGTGGCCGCGCAGGACGGCGCCTGGGCGATCGGCGTCGACTCCGACCAGTACCGCGACAAGGCCCTGGCCGACTACAAGGACTCGATCCTGACGTCGGTCGTGAAGAACGTGGACGTGGCCGTCTACGACCTGATCAAGAGCGTCCAGGACGGCGAGCCGCTCACCGGCGACCACACGTTCACGCTCAAGGACGACGGCGTGAGCCTGGCCACCTCCGGCGGGTTCGTCGACGACATCCAGGGCGACATCGACGCGGCCAAGAAGAAGATCGCCGACGGCGAGATCACGGTCAGCGACACTCCCTGAGCACGGTACGTGTCCCGGGGTCCGGCGGACGGAGCGAGACCGGCGTCCGCCGGGCCCCGCGCATCTGGGTCCGGACTACGCGCGTAGCGTGATATGCCGTAACCCACGCGCAGCAACCCGCGCCGTCCGGGCGGCGCTTCGGTACGTCCGCCGCCCCGCATCCACCGCCCTCGACGAGGAGTGTGCGCCATCACAGCCCCCAGCAGCAGCTCCACGGCCGCCGGCCCGCCGCCGGGCACGGCCGCCGTCGAGCTGCACGGCATCACGAAACGCTTCCCCGGCGTCGTCGCCAACCACGACATCGACATCACCGTGCGCCGCGGCACCGTGCACGCCCTCGTGGGCGAGAACGGCGCGGGCAAGTCCACCCTGATGAAGATCCTCTACGGCATGCAGAAGCCGGACGAGGGCACCATCACGCTCGACGGCGAGCCGGTCACGTTCCACAGCCCGGCCGACGCCATCGGGCGCGGCATCGGCATGGTGCACCAGCACTTCATGCTCGCCGACAACCTCACCGTGCTGGAGAACACCGTCCTGGGCAGCGAGAAGCTGCACGGCATCGGCGACGGGGCGCGCACGAAGATCATGGAGCTGTCGGCGGCGTACGGCCTCGGCATCCGCCCCGACGTGCTGGTCGAGGACCTCGGCGTCGCCGACCGGCAGCGGGTGGAGATCCTCAAGGTGCTCTACCGCGGCGCCCGCACCCTCATCCTCGACGAGCCCACCGCCGTGCTCGTCCCGCAGGAGGTCGACGCGCTCTTCGACAACCTGCGCGGGCTGAAGGCCGAGGGCCTGACCGTGCTGTTCATCTCGCACAAGCTCGGCGAGGTGCTCGCCGTCGCGGACGACATCACGGTCATCCGGCGCGGCACCACCGTCGCCTCGGTCAAGCCCGCGGACGTCACCTCCAAGCAGCTCGCCGAGCTGATGGTGGGCAGCGAGCTGCCCACCCCGGAGACCCGCGAGTCGACGGTCACCGACGTGCCGATGCTCCGGGTCAGCGGGCTGCACCTGTCGGCCGTCGACGCCGACGGCGTACCCCGCGAGGTGCTGGACCGCATCTCCTTCACCATCCACAAGGGCGAGGTGCTGGGCATCGCCGGCGTGGAGGGCAACGGCCAGTCCGAGCTGGTCGAGGCGGTCATGGGGCTGCGGGACCCGGACGGCGGCAGCATCGTGCTGGACGGCGCGGACATCAGCCACGCCGCCACCCGCACGCGCCGCGAGGGCGGCATCGGCTACATCCCCGAGGACCGGCAGCGGCACGGCCTGCTGCTGGAGGCCCCGCTGTGGGAGAACCGCATCCTCGGCCACACCACCGAGCGGCCCAACAGCCGCGGCGCGCTCCTCGACACCTCCGCTGCCCGCAAGGACACCAGGCGGATCGTCGAGGAGTACGACGTCCGCACCCCCGGCATCGACGTCACCGCCGCCTCGCTCTCCGGCGGCAACCAGCAGAAGCTGATCGTCGGCCGGGAGATGAGCCACCGGCCGAAGCTGCTCATCGCCGCCCACCCCACGCGCGGCGTGGACGTCGGCGCGCAGGCGGAGATCTGGGAGCAGATCCGCGAGGCCCGCCGCGAGGGCCTCGCGGTGCTGCTGATCTCCGCGGACCTGGACGAGCTGATCGGGCTCTCCGACACGCTGCGGGTGATGTACCGCGGGCGGCTCGTCGCCGACGCCGACCCGGCCGCGATCACGCCGGAGGAGCTGGGCAGCGCGATGACGGGTGCGTCGAGCGGCCATCTGGAGGACGGCCCCGCGGGCGGCGCCACGGACGGCGCCACGGGCGGCGCCGCCGACGGCGGCGCGGCCACCGACACCGACGACGGGCAGGGCGGAGGCCGTACCCGATGAAACGCCTCGACAGGGACAAGCTGATCACCGCGGTCGGCGCCCCGGTGCTCGCGGTCCTCGCCGCGCTGGTGCTGACCTCGCTGATCATCCTGATCTCCGGGAAGGACCCGTTCCGGGCCTACCAGGTCATGATCGAGTTCGGGACGACCGACCGCAGCGCCGTCTACATCGTCAACAAGTCGACGATGTTCTTCCTCTCCGCGCTGGCCGTGGCCATCGGCTTCCGGATGAACCTCTTCAACATCGGCGTCGACGGCCAGTACCGCATCGCGGCCTTCTTCGCCGCGGCCGTCGGCGGCGCGCTGTCGCTGCCGGGCCTCATCCAGATCCCGCTGATCATCCTGGTCGCCATGGGCGTCGGCGCGATCTGGGCGGGCATCGCGGGCGTGCTGCGCACCACCCGCGGCGTCAGCGAGGTCATCACGACGATCATGCTCAACTCGATCGCCGGCGCCGTCATCGGCTACTACCTCACCGCGGGCCGCCTCGGCGAGAAGGACGGGAACCTCACCCACACCCCGAACATCCCGGAATCCAGCCACATCTTCATGTTCGGGACGTCGGTGGGCGACATCAACGGCTTCGTCGTCTTCGCCGTCCTCGCCGGCTTCCTGTACTGGTTCGTCCTCAACCGCACCCGCTTCGGCTTCGACCTGCGCAGCGTCGGCCGGTCCGAGACGGCCGCCGCCGCCAGCGGCGTGGACGTCAAGCGCATGATCGTCACCAGCATGGTGCTCTCCGGCGCCGTCGCCGGCCTGGTCGGCATGCCGACGCTGCTCGGCGAGTCGTACAACTACGGCACCGACTTCCCGCTCGGCGTCGGCTTCACCGGCATCGCCATCGCCCTCCTCGGCCGCAACCACCCCGTCGGCATCGCGCTCGGCGCGCTGCTCTGGGCCTTCCTGGAGCGCACCGGCACCCAGCTGGAGTTCGAGGGCTACGACCAGAAGATCGTCGAGGTCATCAAGGGCATCATCGTGCTCTGCGTGGTCATCGCCTACGAGGTGGTCCGCCGCTGGGCGCTGCGCGACCAGCAGCGCCGCGTCGGCGAGGAGCTGGCCCGGGCAGGTAGCAACGACAAGGCGGAGGTGGGCGCGTGAGTACGGTGACCAGGGCGGGCGCCGCCACACCCGCGAAGCAGCCGCGGACCGGCGGCGGCCGGCGGCGGCTCGGCCTGCCGCAGGTGCTGCTGCTGGTCGCCGCCGGACTGCTGCTGCTGTCCGCGGTGCGGGCGCTGACCGACACCACGAACCTCACCGCCTCCGCGCAGATCGGCGGCGCGCTCGCGCTCGCCGTGCCGATCGGCCTGGCCGGCCTCGGCGGGCTGTGGGCGGAGCGGTCCGGCGTCATCAACATCGGCCTCGAAGGCATGATGATCCTCGGCACGTTCTTCGCCGGCTGGATCGGCTGGCAGCACGGGCCGTGGGCGGGCGCGCTCGCCGGGGTGATCGGCGGCGCGCTGGGCGGTCTTGTGCACGCGATGGCCACGGTCACGTTCGGCGTCGACCACATCGTCTCCGGGGTGGCGATCAACATCCTCGCGCTGGGCACCACCCAGTACCTGGCGAAGATCTTCTTCGCGGACGGGGACGCCCTGGCGGCCGGCGGCACCGACAAGCAGTCGCCGCAGGTCGACGACATGCACACGTTCTCCGTCCCCGGACTCTCCGACTGGCTCGGGGATCTGGAGGAGAAACACTGGTTCTTCCTGTCCGACGCCGCCGGCATCCTGCGCGGGCTCACCCACGACGTGTCGTACCTGATCCTGGTCGCGGCGGCGCTGTTCGTGCTCACGTACTTCGTGCTGTGGCGCTCGGCGTTCGGGCTGCGGCTGCGGTCCTGCGGCGAGAACCCGGTGGCCGCCGAGTCGCTGGGCGTCAACGTCTACCTGTACAAGTACGCGGCGCTGGCCGTCTCCGGCGCGCTCGCCGGCCTCGGCGGGGCGTTCCTCGTCACGTTCACCCACATCTACCTGGAGGGCCAGACCGGCGGCCGCGGCTACATCGGCCTGGCCTCGATGATCTTCGGCAACTGGCGCCCGGGCGGCACGGCCATGGCGGCGGGGCTCTTCGGCTTCACCGACAGCCTGCAGCTGCGCGGCGGCGGCGAGGCCGTGCACGCGCTGTTCCTGCTGCTGGCGGTGCTGCTCGCGGCGTACGCGGTGTGGAAGTACGTACACGGCGGCGCCCGGGCGGCGATCGCGGCGGGCGTGGCGGCGGTGCTCCTCGGGGTGGTGTACGCGACCACGGACGCGGTGCCGCGCGAGGTCGTGGAGGCCACGCCGTACGTCACGACGCTGGTGGTGCTGGCGGTGTTCGCACAGCGGCTGCGGGTGCCGAAGTGGATCGGCAGGCGCTACCGGAGAGGGGAGAGCACGTGACCGGCACGACCGGCGACGCCGCGCCCTGGGAGGCGCTGCGCCGGGCCGCCCGGGACGCGATGTCCCGGGCGTACGCCCCGTACTCGCGCTACCCCGTCGGCGCCGCGGCGCTCGTGGACGACGGCCGCACGGTCGTCGGCTGCAACGTGGAGAACGCCTCGTACGGCGTCGGGCTGTGCGCCGAGTGCGGTCTCGTCTCCGCCCTGCACGCCACCGGCGGCGGCCGGCTCACCCACTTCACCTGCGTCAACGGCGACGGGCAGCTGATCCTGCCGTGCGGCCGCTGCCGCCAGCTGCTCAGCGAGCACGGCGGCCCCGGGCTGCTGTGCGACACCCCGTCGGGGGTCCGGCCGCTGGCGGAGCTGCTCCCGGACGCGTTCGGCCCGTTCGATCTGTCCACGAGGTTCGAGAGCGAGGGATCGGAGAACTGATGGACGCCATCTCCGTCATCCGCACCAAGCGCGACCGCGGGCGGCTGACCGACGAGCAGATCGACTGGGTCGTCGGCGCGTACACCCGCGGCGAGGTCGCCGACGAGCAGATGTCCGCGCTGGCCATGGCCATACTGCTCAACGGCATGGACCGCGACGAGATCGCCCGCTGGACCGCGGCGATGATCGCCTCCGGCGAGCGGATGGACTTCACCGCGCTGCCCCGCCCGACCGCCGACAAGCACTCGACGGGCGGCATCGGCGACAAGATCACGCTGCCGCTGGCGCCGCTGGTCGCCGCCTGCGGGGCCGCGGTCCCGCAGCTGTCCGGCCGCGGCCTCGGCCACACCGGCGGCACCCTCGACAAGCTGGAGTCCGTCCCCGGCTGGCGGGCCTCGCTGTCGAACGACGAGATGATGGCGACGCTGCGCGACGTCGGCGCCGTGATCTGCGCCCCGGGCACGGGCCTGGCGCCCGCCGACCGCAAGCTGTACGCGCTGCGGGACGTCACCGGGACCGTGGAGTCCATCCCGCTGATCGCCTCCTCGATCATGTCGAAGAAGATCGCCGAGGGCACGGGCGCGCTGGTGCTGGACGTGAAGGCCGGCTCCGGCGCGTTCATGAAGGACGTCGGCAGGGCCCGTGAGCTGGCGGCGACGATGGTCGGCCTCGGCAACGACCACGGGCTGCGCACCGTCGCGCTGCTCACCGACATGTCCACCCCGCTGGGGCTGACCGCCGGCAACGCGCTGGAGGTCCGCGAGTCACTGGAGGTGCTGGCCGGCGGCGGCCCGGCGGACGTCGTGGAGCTGACCCTCGCGCTGGCCGCCGAGATGCTGACGGCGGCCGGCCTGCCGGACGCGGACCCGGCGAAGGCGCTGCGGGACGGCTCGGCGATGGACGTCTGGCGCCGCATGATCGCCGCCCAGGGCGGCGACCCCGCCGCCCCCCTGCCCACGGCCCGCGAAACCCACCCGGTCCCGGCCCCCACGACGGGCGTCCTCACCCGCCTCGACGCCTACGCGGTGGGCCTGGCGGCCTGGCGCCTGGGCGCGGGCCGCGCCCGAAAGGAGGACCCGGTCCAGGCGGCGGCGGGCGTGGAACTCCACGCCAAACCCGGGCAGCCGGTGCAGGCGGGCCAGCCGCTGCTGACGCTGCACACGGACACCCCGGAACGGATCCCGGAGGCGCTGGCGGCGCTGGAGTCGTCGTACGACATCGCCCCACCGGGCACAACGCTGGACCGCACCCCGCTGATCCTGGACCGCCTGGACTGACCCGCGGCGGCCGCCCCCAACGGCAGCCGCCGCCCGACGCCCGCCCCACGCGCGACCCGGCCCCGGACCCGCACGCGGCGGGCACCGGGGCCGGGACGGGGTGCTGCTGCTAGAAGCGGCGGGTGATCAGGGCGCGCTTGACCTCCTGGATGGCCTTCGTCACCTCGATGCCGCGCGGGCACGCGTCCGTGCAGTTGAACGTCGTGCGGCAGCGCCACACCCCGTCCTTGTCGTTCAGGATCTCCAGCCGCTGCTCCCCCGCCTCGTCGCGGCTGTCGAAGATGAACCGGTGCGCGTTCACGATCGCCGCCGGGCCGAAGTACTGGCCGTCGTTCCAGAACACCGGGCACGAACTCGTGCACGCCGCGCACAGGATGCACTTCGTCGTGTCGTCGAACCGCTCCCGGTCCTCCGCCGACTGCAGGCGCTCCCGCGTGGGCTCGTTGCCGTGGGTCACCAGGAACGGCATCACGTCGCGGTACGCCTGGAAGAACGGCTCCATGTCGACGATCAGGTCCTTCTGCACCGTCAGGCCCTTTATCGGCTCCACGGTGATCGGCTTCTCCGGCGCGATGTCCTTGATCAGCGTCTTGCACGCCAGCCGGTTGCGGCCGTTGATGCGCATCGCGTCCGAGCCGCAGATGCCGTGGGCGCAGGAGCGGCGGAAGGTCAGGGTCCCGTCCAGATCCCACTTGATCTTGTGCAGCGCGTCGAGGACCCGCTCCTTGGGGTCGATCTCCACGCGGAAGTCCTCCCAGTACGACTCCGCCGCCGCCTCCGGGTTGAACCTGCGGATGCGGAACGTCGCGGTGATGTACGGGGAGTCCGCCGGCCGGGCGGCCTCGGCTTCGGCCTTGTCCATGACGGGTGTTGCCATCAGTACTTACGCTCCATCGGCTGGTAGCGGGTCTGCACGACCGGCTTGTAGTCGAGCCGGACGGTCTCCGAGCCGTCGTCGCCGACCTCGCGGTACGCCATGGTGTGGCGCATGAAGTTGACGTCGTCGCGGTTCGGGTAGTCCTCGCGGTAGTGGCCGCCCCGGGACTCCTTGCGGGCGAGCGCGGAGATCGCCATGACCTCGGCCAGGTCGAGCATGTTGCCCAGCTCGATCGCCTCCAGCAGGTCGGTGTTGAACCGCCGGCCCTTGTCCTGGATGCCCACGTTCCGGTACCGCGTGCGCAGCTCCGCGAGCTTCTCGACCGCCTCCTTGAGGGTCTGCTCGGTGCGGAAGACCATGACGTTCTTGTCCATCGTCTCCTGCAGCTCGCGCCGCAGCTCCGCGACCCGCTCCTTGCCGGCCGAGTCGCGCAGCCGCTCCACCTCGCCGAGCACGAACGCCGCCGGGTCCGCCGGCAGCTCGACGTGGTCGGCCGTCGCCGCGTACTCCGCGGCGGCGACGCCGGCGCGGCGGCCGAAGACGTTGATGTCGAGCAGCGAGTTGGTGCCCAGCCGGTTGGCGCCGTGCACGGAGACGCAGGCGACCTCACCGGCCGCGTACAGCCCGGGGACGACGGTGGTGTTGTCCGCCAGCACCTCGCCGCGCACGTTGGTGGGGATGCCGCCCATCGCGTAGTGCGCGGTCGGCTGGATCGGGATCGGGTCGGTGTACGGCTCGATCCCCAGGTACGTGCGCGCGAACTCGGTGATGTCCGGCAGCTTCGCGTCCAGCTGCTCCGGCGGCAGGTGGGTGAGGTCCAGGTAGACGTGGTCGCCCTCGGGGCCGCAGCCGCGGCCCTCGCGGATCTCGGTGTAGATCGCGCGGGAGACGACGTCGCGGGAGGCGAGGTCCTTCATGACGGGCGCGTACTTCTCCATGAAGCGCTCGCCGTCCTTGTTGCGCAGGATGCCGCCCTCGCCGCGCGCGCCCTCGGTGAGCAGGATGCCCATGCGCCAGATGCCCGTCGGGTGGAACTGGAAGAACTCCATGTCCTCCAGCGGCAGCCCGCGCCGGAACACCGACGCCTGCCCGTCGCCGGTCAGGGTGTGGGCGTTGGAGGTGACCTTGAAGAACTTGCCGTTGCCGCCCGAGGCGTAGACGACGGCCTTGGCCTGGAAGACGTGGACCTCGCCGGTCGCCAGGTCGTACGCGACCACGCCCGCCGACCGCTTCAGCCCGGTCTCGGGGTCCTCGGTGACGAGCTGGTCGAGGACGTAGAACTCGTTGAAGAACTCCACGCCCTCCTTCACACAGTTCTGGTAGAGCGTCTGCAGGATCATGTGGCCGGTGCGGTCGGCCGCGTAGCACGAGCGCCGCACCGGCGCCTCGCCGTGGTTGCGCGAGTGGCCGCCGAAGCGGCGCTGGTCGATCCGGCCCTGCGGGGTGCGGTTGAAGGGCAGGCCCATCTTCTCCAGGTCGAGGACGGCGTCGATGGCCTCCTTCGCCAGGATCTCGGCGGCGTCCTGGTCGACGAGGTAGTCGCCGCCCTTGACGGTGTCGAAGGTGTGCCACTCCCAGTTGTCCTCCTCGACGTTCGCGAGGGCGGCGGCCATGCCGCCCTGCGCGGCGCCGGTGTGGGAGCGCGTCGGGTACAGCTTGGTCAGCACGGCGGTGCGGCTGCGCTTGGTGGCCTCGATGGCGGCGCGCATGCCGGCGCCGCCCGCGCCGACGATCACGGTGTCGTACGTGTGGATCTGCATGAGGGGACCTCTTCGCCGCGTCAGCGGATGTTCGGGTCGAAGGTGAAGATCACCAACGTGCCCAGGAGGACGGTGAAGACCGTGGCGGCGTACAGCAGCATCTTCAGCCAGAAGCGGGTGCCGTCGCGCTCGGCGTAGTCGTTGATGACCGTGCGCAGCCCGTTGGCGCCGTGCAGCATCGCGAGCCAGAGCATGAGCAGATCCCAGCCCTGCCAGAACGGGGACGCCCAGCGGCCGGCGACGAAGGCGAAGCTGACCTTGCTGACACCGCCGTCCAGCACCAGCTGGATCAGCAGGTGGCCGACGACGAGGACCGCGAGCACGATCCCCGACAGCCGCATGAACACCCAGCCGTACAGCTCGAAGTTGGTGCGGCTGCGGCCGGTCGACCCGGCGGTGCGCGGCGTGCGGGCGCGGGGGGCCTCGATGAGCGGGGCGGGGTTGTCCGGTGAGTACGCGGCGGAGGAGCCGGTCAGTTCGATGTCGGAAGTGGCCATGGTCATCAGCTCCCGAACAGCTCTCGCGCGGCATGACCGAGCACCGGATAGGCCGCCCCGGCCATCAGCACCGCCCAGATCCCGACGACGGTCCACAGCATCGGCCGCTGCAGCCGGACGCCCTTCGACCAGAAGTCGACGGCGACGACGCGCAGCCCGTTGAGCGCGTGGAAGAGGACCGCGGCGACGAGCCCGTACTCCAGCAGCGACACGATCGGCGTCTTGTACGTGGCCACCACGTCGTCGTACGCCTCGGGGGACACCCGCACCAGCGCGGTGTCGAGGACGTGGACGAACAGGAAGAAGAAGATGAGGACGCCGGTGACGCGGTGCGCCACCCAGGACCACATGCCTTCCCGGCCGCGGTAGAGCGTTCCAGCCGGCACGGAAAAAACCCTCCGGAAACTGATCGGGGGCCGGCCGTCAGGGCTCGGTACTGCACTGTCGGTCATGACCCGGCCGGGTACGGTCCACCGGCCTTCGCCATCGTAGCGACGGTGCGTCGGCACACCGGTCATGGGGGTGCAGGTGTGATCAATCAGGCACGCGCGTGGCCTAACGGCGGTGCCGGGCGTACCGATCAGCCGGATTGCGCCCCTTTTGCTCCGGCAGACGTGGCCCGTCCCCGGTCTCGGCTCCGGCGGCGAGGAGGCGGGCCAGGCGGCCGCGGGCGCGGCGGCGGAGTTCGTCGGCGGCGACGAGGCGCTCCTCGTCGGGTTCGTTGCCGAGGCGGGCGCGGATCGCGGCCAGCGTGCGGTCCAGGCGCTCGGCCTCGGAGCAGCCGTCGAGGCACAGGACGAAGGCGTGGCCGAAGCGGCTCTCGTACGCGGCGTGCGCGGCCCGCAGCGCCGTCCGCTCGGCGGGGCCCGCGGCCGGGGGCAGGGCGGCCGTCTCGTCGGCCAGCGCGCCCGCGACGGCGCCGGGGGCGAGGTCGTAGCTGGCCTCGTCGGCCGCGGCGAGCAGCGCGTCGAGGTCGGGGTAGGGGCGGTGGGCGGTGAGCCGGCGGGCCCAGTGGCGGTCGTCGAGGCAGTCGCGCAGGGCGCGCTCGGCGTCCGCGGCGGGCGCGGCGTTGAAGGCGGCGAGGCCGGCGGCCAGGGACGCGGCGCGGGTGGTGCGCGGTGCGGATGCGGGCAGGGCGGGCTCCCTGGTGCGTGGTGTGGCGTGCCGGGCGCGCGGGCGCGTGCCGGGGACGGCTACGGTCGAACAGCGCGGCGCCACGCTAACGGCCGGAACCGAACATTCCGGTGGCACCGGCCGGGTTTCACCCGTACGAGGAGGTTTATCGGAGTGAGTCGACAGGAGTCCTGATCGTCCCCACGCTGTGCCGTGGCCATCCGGGAGGTCCCCCCACCATGCGATTCCCGCCGCGTTCGCCCCGCCGACCGCACCACT
>NZ_BAAAPF010000142.1:0-17352 GCF_039531005.1 Streptomyces synnematoformans | reverse complement strand
GTTCCGGGGCCGGCTGCGCGGCGGCCGGGAGGGCGGCCGTCAGGCCGGCGAGCAGGGCGTCGGCGGCGACCACGGCCGGGAGGGCCCGCGGCCGGAACCGGGACCGGTGCCCGGGCCCGGTGACTCCCGGGGGTCTCGCGGCGCCGCGGGGTGCGGGGGGTTGAGGGTGCATGGGAGGGGGCCTCCAGCGGTGGGGGTCAGGGAAGCTCGTAGTCCTCGTTGAGGGCCGCGCCCGCTTCCGGGTGGGTCTGGTCGTAGCCGCGCGCGTCGCACTGCAGCCCGCCGACGACGCAGTGGTCGACGAGCGCCTTGAGGGTCGCGTCGTCCCAGACGTTGATGAAGTCGTAGTGGAAGGAGTAGCCGCGGCCGCTGGCGAGCGTGACCTGCGCCATGTCCCCGTTCACGGGGAACGCCATCTTGAACTCGATCATCGGCAGGGCCACCGGGTGGGTCTCCGGGCAGACGTTGTTGTTGGTGCCGGGCTTCACCACGGGGTACGTCATGTGGCTCCGGTGGTCCGGCGTGTCCAGGTACCGGCCGTCCCAGCAGCTGGGCGCCTGCATACGGATGTTGAGCTGGGTGTCCCGGGTGTCGGGGCAGGTGGCGGGGAAGTCGACGTTGAAGTAGCTCTCGCCGCACTCCCAGCCCTCCACGAAGCCCGGGTGGTTGCGGAACTCCTCGGCGCTCTGCATCGGGCTCCCGGCGACGAAGCGCAGGCCCTTGGGGAACGGGCGGACGCTGGTGTAGTCGGTGACGCCGGCCTTGTAGTAGATGACCTGCTCGCCGACGGGCAGCACCGGTTCGCCCGCGTTGGAGAGCGTGGGCATCCAGTAGGCGGACTTGTCGCCGGGCGCCTTGCACGCGGTGCCGCCGGCTTCCAGCGAGGCGGTGGTGCTGTAGGCGTCGGTGGTGTCGTTGCCCATGAAGGTGTGGTCGTGGGACCTGCCCGGCTCGCCGGGGTGGACGATCGGGTCGTCGGGCCCGGTGTGGGTGACGGAGCAGTTGGCCTGGAACTCGTGGAAGTAGCGGTGCGGCGGCTCCTTGTCGGACGGCTGGACGCCGGTGACGGGCGGGACGGCGGGGATGTAGCCGTCGCCGTCGGGGTCGTCGCCGGAGGCGGCGGCGTACGCGGCCGGGACGGTGCGCGCGCTGGCCGTCTCGCCCGGGGCGGCGATGGCGCCGAGTGCGGTGACGCACAGGGCCAGGGCCAGGGCCGGCAGGAGCACGGCGTAGAGGCGCGATCTCCTCATCGGGGGCCTCCTGGTGGGTGGGTGGGGGTAGGGAGCGAGTGTGGGAGAGCGCTCTCCCACTGCGCTGGATGGTTACGCTCCGGAGAAGGAGCGTCAAGAGAGCGCGCACGGACGCGTGCCCCTATGGGCACGAACGCGCCATATATCCCTGCCGGTACGGCGGTCGCGCGCGGGCCGCCGCTCCGGTACGTCACGTACCCGCCTGGTCCGCGGCCCCGCGCCCCCGCCCCGCGCCCGCCAACTCCGCGCCCGCCCGCACCCCGTCGTCCGTACCATGCACCGATGCAGCAGGGCACCGACCTCACGCCGTACTGGAACACCAACGTCGCGCGCCACCCCGGCATCCTGCGCGCCGTCCCCGGCGGCTGCCGCGACGCGCTCGACGTGGGCTGCGGCGACGGCCTCCTCGCGCGCAAGCTCGCCGCCCGCGCGCAGCGCGTCACCGGCGTCGACAGCTCGCCGCGGATGGTCGCCCGCGCCCGCGAACTGGCCGCCGGCGACCCCCGCCTCGCCTTCGTCGAGGACGACTTCCTCGCCGCCGACCTGCCCGCCGCCGGCTACGACTTCGTCTGCTCCGTCTCCGCCGTGCACCACATGGACTTCGCCGCCGCCCTCGCCCGCATGCGCGACCTGCTGCGCCCGGGCGGCGTCCTCGTCGTCGCCGGCCTCGCCCGCGAGGCGACGCTCGCGGACTGGGCCGTCACCGTCGCCGCCGCGCCCGTCGTACGGGTCACGAAGGTGCTGCGCCGCGCCGCCGGCCCGCCCGGCATGCCCGCCGCCGACCCGCGCATGAGCTACGGCGAGGTCCGCGCCGAGGCGCACCGGCTGCTCCCCGGTGTGCGGTACCGCCGTCACGTACTGCGCCGCTACACCCTCACCTGGCGCGCCCCCTGACCGGCCCCGCCGGCGCGCGAGTTCACCTGCACGTCACCCTGCGCGGGGCTACGCACGCGGCGGCTCCGCTCCTAGGCTGACCGCCATGCCGAGCCACCGCACCAGCGCGCCCCTGCCGCCCTTCGACCCAGCGGAAGCCGAGGTCGTGCTGCTCCCCGAGGCCCCCGAGCCCGGGTACTGGACCGGCTGCCCCGGGGTGCTCCACGAGCCGGAGCGGGGCCGCTGGCTGCTCACCTACCGCCGCCGGCGGCCCCGCGGGCACGCCGGGGGCGAGCGCGGCTGGCGCTGCGCGGTCGCCGTCAGCGACGACGGGGTGGACTTCACCGACGTGTGGACGGTGGAGAGCCGGCAGCTGGGGACCGACTCGATGGAGCGCTTCAGCCTGCTGCCCGTCCCCGGCGGCTACCAGCTCTACCTCAGCTACGTCGACCCCGCCGACTCCCGCTGGCGCATCGACGTCGTCGACGCCGCCGCGCCCGACGCCTTCGACCTCGCCGGGGCCCGCCCCGCGCTCACCGCCGCCGGCACCGGCACCGAGGGGGTCAAGGACCCGTACACGCTCCGGCGCGGCCCGCTCACCTACCTCTTCGCCAGCTACGCGCGCGCCGGGCTCTCCGCCGCCGACGCCGCCCGCGCGCACGCCACCGCCGACATCTACAACACCGGCGTCACCACCCACCCCACGGGCCTCGCCGTCTCCACCGACGGCGGCGCGACCTTCGTGTGGCAGGGTGAGGCCATGGCCACCGGCAGCGGCTGGGACGCCTTCCAGACCCGGCTCAACTGTGCCGTCCCCCTCGGCCCCGGCGCCGGCTGGCTCGGCTTCTACGACGGCGCCGCCTCCCACGAGGAGAACTACGAGGAGCGCTGCGGCCTCGCGCTCTCCCACGACCTGCGCACCTGGCACCGGCTCAGCACCGAGGAGCCGTGGGCGACGGTCCCGTACGGCACGGGCTCGCTGCGCTACGTGGACGCGGTCGTCGCCGACGGCACGTGGCACATCTACTTCGAGGCCGCACGCGCGGACGGCGCGCACGAACTCCGCCTGGCGCGCGTCCCCGTGCGCTGAACGGCAAGCGGTGACGGCAGACGGCGGCGGGAAGCGGAGACGTCGGACGGGCATGGTGTGCGGTGGCGGCGTGCGGTGACCGCGTGCGGGGACGGCGGGCGGTGACGGCAAACTGTGACCGTGCTGTATCAGACGGAGTGACGCCCGCCACAGCCGCGGCGCACCCCTCCTGATCGACTGGACGGATGCGTCCCGATACCCGCCCGACCCGCGTACGCCGCGTCCGCGTCGGCTCTCCCGTACGGCTCGCCCCCCTCGCCCTGGCCGGTGTGCTGCTGCTCGCCGGCTGCGGTGCGGAGGCCGCCGACGCGACCGTGGACGCCGGGGGCCCGACCGTGCCCGGCAACCCGTCGCCGGTGGAGGTCGACGGCGTGGCCATCACCCTCGTCCGTACGGCGGAGGACAGCCCGAAGCCCATGCGGGTGGAGTTCGAGGTCACCAACCACGGGACGGAGGCGATGACGTACACCGTCACCTTCGAGGTGCGCGCCCCCTCCGGGGAGGTGCTGTCGTACCCGGAGACGGTCGTCGAGTCGGTGCCGGCCGGGCGCACGGTGCCGGGGCAGGTCGACGTCTCCCGGCCGACGGCGGGCGGTGACCGCGGTACCGGGGCGCAGGTGCAGGTCGGCAGCGTCAGGAGCGTACCGGCGGACGAGGCGCCGTCGGCGGGCGGGCCGTGCCCGCCGGCGGGGGTGCGGCTGTACGCGGATGAGGGCGACGCGGCGATGGGGCTGCGGGTCGTCGGGCTGCACCTGGAGAACTGCGGCACCGGCGTCCACCGGCTGAACGGCTACCCGCGCCTGGAACTCCTCGACGAGGACCACGAGGCCATCACCGGCGTACGCATCCGCCGCGGCGGCGCCCCCATCGCCTCCGGCACCGGCGCCGACGCTCCGCCCCGCGCGCTGGCGCTGCGGCCGGGGGAGCGCGCGACGACCCAACTGGTGTGGCGCAACACCGTCCAGGCCGGCGAGGCGGTCAACGCCCCGTACGTACGGGTGTGGGCGAAGCCCGGCGCCGCACCGGTGACGGTGACGCCGGAGCTGGACCTCGGCACGACGGGCGAACTCGGCGTGGGCGCCTGGCAGAAGACCACCTCACCCCGCACCCCCGCCCAAGGGTAGCCACGCCCTCTGACAGCAACCCGGGGCCGCAGCAGTGTCCTTCGCGGGCGCCGCGGGCCGCCGCTCGATGTCAGACGAGGCGCCTACCCTTGGACACCCGGCCGCGGACACCCGGCGCTCACCTGGTGAGCGTACGGATCCGGTAGCGCAGCCCCGTCCGGGAGACCTGCCAGCCGCCGTCCTCGGCTACCCGCCACTCCGGGCCCGGCTGCGGCGCGTACGTGTCGCCCGCCACCGTCGTGTCGATCTCCGTCACCGACAGCGTCGCGGCGTGTTCCAGCGCGGCCCGGTAGATCTCCCCGCCGCCGATCACCCACACCGTGCCGGCCGGGCCCGGCGGCTCCACGCCCGCGGCCGCGGCGGCCGCGGCGCCCGCGGCCAGTTCCAGCGCCTCGGCCACGGAACCGGCGCGTACGGCGCCCTCGGCCGTCCACCGCGGGTCGCGCGTCACCACGACGTTGCGCCGGCCGGGCAGCGGGCGGAACCGCGGCGGCAGCGAGTCCCACGTCCTGCGCCCCATCACCACCGGGTGGCCCAGGGTGGTCGCCTTGAAGTGCGCCATGTCCTCGGGCAGCCGCCACGGGACGCCGTTGTCCGCGCCGATCACGCCGTCGCGGGTCTGCGCCCAGATCAGCCCGGTGTTCAAACCGCGACCGGGGCCTTGATGGCCGGGTGGTGCCGGTAGCCGAGCACGTCGACGTCCGCGTAGGCGTAGTCGAAGAGCGAGTCGGCCTTGCGCAGCCGCAGCTGCGGGAACTCGTACGGGGTGCGGGACAGCTGCTCCGTCACCTGCTCGACGTGGTTGTCGTAGATGTGGCAGTCGCCGCCGGTCCAGATGAAGTCACCCGGTTCGAGGCCGGTCTGCTGCGCCACCATGTGCGTGAGCAGCGCGTAGCTGGCGATGTTGAACGGGACGCCGAGGAACAGGTCGGCGCTGCGCTGGTAGAGCTGGCAGGAGAGCCGGCCTTCGGCGACGTGGAACTGGAAGAAGGCGTGGCACGGCGGCAGCGCCATGTCGGCCAGCTCGGCGACGTTCCAGGCGGAGACGATCATCCGGCGGGAGTCGGGGTTGCGGCGCAGGGTGTCGAGCACGTCGCTGATCTGGTCGACGTGCCTGCCGTCGGGGGTGGGCCAGGAGCGCCACTGCACGCCGTAGACGGGGCCCAGCTCGCCGTCCGGGCCGGCCCACTCGTCCCAGATGGTGACGCCGTGTTCCTGCAGCCAGCCGACGTTGGAATCGCCGCGGAGGAACCACAGCAGCTCGTACACGATGGACTTGAGGTGCACCTTCTTGGTGGTGATCAGCGGGAAGCCCCGGGAGAGGTCGTACCGCAGCTGGTGCCCGAAGACACTTCGGGTGCCGGTGCCTGTCCGGTCGGCCTTGGCCGTCCCGGAGGTGAGCACCAGTCGCAACAGGTCTTCGTACTGGGTGTCCGCCACAGCGGTCGAGTGTACTGCCGCCGACCGGGCAGAACACGAACCGGAACCGCCGCCACCGCCACCGTCGCGCCGCCGTCGCGCCGCCGTCCGGGGCTGGCCGGGGGCCGCCGCGCCCGCCTACCCGCCCCGGTGCCGTACGCCGTTGACCGCGGCGATCACCGCAGCCGCGCCCGCCGAGACGCCGGCGATGACGAAGCAGAGGACGTACGCGTCCACGGTCGGCACCTCGGTGCCGTCGATGACCTGCGCGGCCAGCACCGCCGCGGTCGCCGCGCTGGCGATGCTGCCGCCGGCGGTGCGGACGAGGGAGTTGATGCCGCTGGCGATGCCGCTCTGGTCCATCGGCACGTGCTGGACGGCGAGCGTGCCGAGGGCCGCGTAGGCGATGCCGATGCCGAGGCCCTGGATGCCGCTGAAGATCATGATGTCCAGGGCGGTGTCGTGCATGAGCGCCAGCCAGAGGTACGCGACGCCCGCGACGACCGCGCCGAGGGCCAGCGTCCAGGCGGCGCCGAGCCGGGCCTCCAGCCGGCCGGAGAGGGCGGAGAAGATCAGCATGGTGAAGGTGCTGGGCAGCATGTAGAGGCCCACGTCCAGCACCGAGCCGGTGAGCCCGTAGCCCACCTGCTCCTCGGGGGTCTGGATGAAGTTGGCGATCAGGGTGAAGGCCGCGAACATCGAGAAGCCGAGGAGCAGCGAGGCGAGGTTGGCCGAGAGGGACTTGGGGCCGACGAGGATCTGCAGCCGCACCAGCGGCTCGCGCACGCGCAGCTCGACGGCCACCCACACGGTGCACAGCACGACCGCGGCGGCGAACAGGCCGAGGATGCGGGTGTCGGTCCAGCCCCACGCGTTGCCCTGGCTGATGCCGAGCAGCAGGCTGACCAGCCAGCCGCCGAGCAGGGCGGCGCCGAGGAGGTCGGGGCGGCCGCCGGCGCGGCGGCCGGAGTCGCGGGTGCAGACGAGCACGAACAGCAGGCCGACGGCGGCCATGGCGGCGGCTATCCAGAAGACCGGCTGGTGGGAGTCGGTGTGGTCGGCGATGAGGCCGGTGACGAGCATGCCGACCGCGCCGCCGACGCCGAGGGTGGCGCTGACGACGCCGATGGCGGTGGTGACCCGCTCGCGCGGGTAGGAGTCGCGGATCATCCCGATGGCCAGCGGGATGACGGCCGCGGCGGTGCCCTGGAGCGCGCGGCCGACGATGAGCAGGGCGAGCGAGTCGGAGACCGCGCAGACCACCGAGCCTACGACGAGCAGCGTCATCGTCACCGAGATCATCTTCTTCTTGCCGTACATGTCGCCGAAGCGCGACAGCAGCGGCGTGGCGACGGCCCCGGCGAGCAGCGTCGCGGTGAAGACCCACGAGACGGCGGCGACCGAGATGTCGAACGCCCGCATGAGCTGGGGCAGCATGGGCAGCACCAGCGTCTGCTGCAGCGATACGACGAGGCCGGCGCTGCCCAGCGCCAGCAGGGTCAGGCCGGGACCGGCCTGGCCGGGCCGGTCGGCGTGGCCCTTGTCGGCCACCGCGGTGGTGGTGTCTGTCATCGGGGTGGGCTCCTGCGAGGAGAAGTGACTTTACTTGACTTACGCAAGCATGTTGTAGTTGGTTAAGTCAAGCAAACTCCTTGTAAAGTGAGGCCATGTCTTTCCGGTCGCCAGAAGCCGTCAACGTCTCCCCGGACGTGGCCGAGATCGAGCGCGCCCTCAGCCGCATCGCGTATCTGAGCAGCCGGGTCCGGCAGCACGACCGGCTGATGGCGCTGGCCGGGGTGCCGCTGGACCGCGCGGCGGTGGCGCTGCTGCGGCAGATCGACGACTCCGAGCCGCTGCGCCTCGGCGAGCTGGCGGGACGGCTGGGGGTGGAGGCGTCGCACGTGACGCGGCAGGTGCAGCAGCTGCAGAAGGCCGGGTACGTCAGCCGCGTCCCGGATCCGGACGACCGCCGGGCGCAGCGCATCCAGCTCACCGGGGCCGGGCGGGACGCGATCGGGCGCGTCCGCGCGGCGGCGTGCCAGGGGATGCAGGTGGCCCTGGGGGAGTGGGCGCCGGAGGACCTGCGGCGGCTCGCGGAGCTGTTCCACCGGATGGTCGACGACTTCGTCGCGCACGCCGACGAGCAGGCGGCCGAGGCGGAGAGGGGCGGCCTCCCCGGCGACTCCGGCCCGTCGCGCGGGGAGGGGCCGGCGGGAGCGGGGGCTTGACGGCGTCGGAGGGCTTCGCTTCAATCCGTTGATAGGTCCAGACCAATAACCAACCCCCCCGTACGGGACGGTCCGATCCCCGGCCGTCCGTCAGAATGTCATGCCCACGTCATGCTCTCGCCGTCAACCGCCCGGGTCGCCCCCGCCCTCGTGTGCTCCGGGCACCACTCCACCGCATCGGGAGGACCCGTGCGTATCGGAAACCGCATAGTCGCCTGCCTGGGCGCCGCGCTGCTCGCCGGCGCCGGCGCCGTGGCCCTGCCCACCACGGCGCAGGCCGCCAACCTGCTGGACGACCCCGGCTTCGAGTCCGGCGGCCTGTCGGACTGGAACTGCAGCGACGGCGCCGGCTCCGTGGTGAGCAGCCCCGTGCACAGCGGGACCAAGGCGCTGGCCGGCGCCGCCAGCGCCAGCAGCAACGCCCGCTGCGCCCAGACCGTCGCCGTCCAGCCCGGCACCACGTACACCCTGTCCGCCTGGGTGCGCGGCAGCTACGTCTACCTCGGCGCGACCGGCGGCACCGCCACCTGGACGGCGTCGGCCGCCGACTACACCGAGTTGACCACGTCGTTCACCACCGGCGCCGGCCAGACCAGCGCCGAGGTCTACGTCCACGGCTGGTACGGGCAGGGCACCTACCACGCCGACGACATCAGCCTCGACGGCCCCGGCGGCCAGCCCGACACCGAGGCCCCCGGCACCCCGGGCACCCCCCGGGTCACCGGCACCTCCGCCACCTCCGTCTCGCTGGCCTGGGACGCCGCCACCGACAACGTCGGCGTCACCGGCTACGACGTCTTCCGCGACGGCACCCTGGCCACCACGGTGACCGGCACCACCGCCACCGTCACCGGGCTCGCGCCGGACACCGGCTACGACTTCACCGTCCGCGCCCGGGACCGGGCCGGCAACACCTCGCCGTTCACCGCCGCGGTGCACGCCACGACCGACCCGGACGGCGGCGGCAGCCCCGGCTTCGTCCAGGCCGCGCCGTACCTCTATCTGGGCTGGGGCAACCCGCCGAGCCCGACCGAGGTGATGAGCGCGACCGGCATCGAGTGGTACACGATGGCGTTCATCCTCGCCCGGAACGGCTGCAACCCGGCGTGGGACAGCCAGCGTCCGCTCACCGGCGGCCAGGACGAGGCCGCCGTCAACGCCATCCGCGCGGCCGGCGGCGACGTCGTCCCGTCCATCGGCGGCTGGAGCGGCAACAAGCTCGGCCCCAACTGCTCCACGGCCCAGGCGCTGGCCGGCGCCTACCAGAAGGTGATCGACGCCTACGACCTGACCGCGATCGACGTCGACATCGAGAACACCGACGAGTTCGAGAACCCGGCGGTGCAGGACCGTATCCTGAACGCGCTCAAGATCGTCAAGCAGAACAACCCCGGGCTGCGGACCATCCTCACCTTCCCCACTCTCAACACCGGCCCCAATTCCTGGGGCGACCGCCTGATCGAGCGGGCCCACGCCCTCCAGGCCGACATCGACAACTTCACGATCATGCCGTTCAACTTCGGCGGCCACTCGGACATGTACGGCCACACCGTCAACGCCACGGAAGGGCTGAAGGCCAAGCTCACGTCCGTCTTCGGCTGGACCGACGCCGAGGCGTACGCCCACATCGGCATCTCGGGCATGAACAACAACAGTGACGTGGGCGAGGTCACCACCCCGCAGATCTGGACCCAGATCCGCGACTGGGCCAACTCCCACGACATCGGCCGGCTGGCCTTCTGGTCGGTCAACCGCGACCGCCCGAACTGGGAGTTCACCCGCATCACCGCCGGCTTCACCGGCTGACCATCCGCACGCCGCTACGAGCGCGCCGGTGCCCCCGGGTCCTCCGGGGGCGCCGCCGCGTCCGCGGGCGGGGACCCCGGGGTGTAGCCGGACTCCGCCACGGCGGCGTGGATGAGCGCCTCCGGCACCGGGCGGTCCGCCCGGACCACGACGGTCTCGGCCGCCACGTCCACGCGCACGTCCGTGACGCCGGGCACCCGGCCGATCTCCTCACCGACGATCTCCGCACAGTGACCGCACACCATGCCCAGCACCGTGTGGCGGGACTCGATCACGAGCGGCTCCCCTTTCCGCTCGCCGCCTCCGTGTCCTTCCCCGGGGCCTCGACGGTCCGGGAGATCTGGTGCGTACGGCGTATCCGGCCGTCCGGGGCCAGTTCGCCGAAGAGATGGACCTCCGTGGTGGAGCGCCGCCCCCTGCGGTCGGTCGCGTGAATGGTGAAGCGGGCCGCTATCCGCTCGCCGTCCCGCAGCGCCTCGTGCACCTCGAACGCGAAGTCCGACAGGTTCTTCCGGACCGGGCGGATGTGGGCCACGAGCCGGTCCCGGTTGATCCGGATCCCGTCGGCCGTCTGCACGGCGTCCGGGGTGTAGTAGCGGTCGACGATCGGGCCCGGGTCGGCGCCGTCCGCCACGGCCTCGCGCGTGAAGGAGGTGAAGAGGTCGGCCACGAACTGCCGGGCCTCCTCGCCGGCCCCGGCCTCCCGGCCCTCAGTCTCCTGGCCTGCCTCGTCCCCCGCCTCGTCGCCCGCGTCCTCGCGGGGTTCCCCGCGGGGTTCCTCGTCGGTCTTTCCGTCGGTCGTCTCACAGGCCGCCATGTCGCTCTCCCCGGTGGCGGGACATGCCCGCACGCATAGGCGAAGTAGCACCCGGAGGCGCTATCTCTTACACTGCGTAAGATATAACGCCCGACTTAACTTTGACAAGGTGTACGACTTTGCCGTCCAAGGGAGCCAAGGAGTCCGCGGGAGTCCCGGGAGACCGCCCCTCGCCGCGCCGCCGCCGCGCCGACGCCGAACGCAGCCGCTCCGCCATCGTCGACGCCGCGGTCCGGCTGCTCGGCGAGCGGCCGGAAGCCAGCGTCGAGGCCATCGCCGCCGCCGCGGGCGTCACCCGCCAGACCGTCTACGCCCACTACCCCTCGCGCAACGAGGTGCTCACCGCCGTCTTCGACCGCCTCACCGCGGAGACCGACGCCGCGCTGGACTCCGCCCGCCTCGACGAACTCCCCGCCGCCACCGGGCTGCTGCGGCTGCTCGACGTCAGCTGGGAGATCGCCGACCGCTACCCCGGCCTCCGGCACGCCGAGCCGCCCCCCGCCGACCGGCGGCAGGAGAGCGAGCAGCACCGTCCGATCACCGACCGGCTGGAGCGGATCGCCCGCCGCGGGCAGGAGTCGGGGGAGTTCGACCGCGGCGCCGAGCCGCGCTGGCTGGCGGCCGCCACCGTGGCACTCGGGCACGCGGCGGGGGCGGAGGTCGCCGCCGGCCGGATGACCCCCGCGGCCGCGGCGGAAGCCCTGCGCACGGGTGTCCTGCGGCTGCACGGGGCGGATGCGGAGGCCCGGCCGCTGCCGGACGAGTAGCGCCGTCCGTCCGCCGGGAGCCGCGGCGCGGGCGGGGACGTGCCCGAAGGGTCCGGAGCCGGCCTACGACGACTCCCTCGTCTCCGGCACCGCCCCGCTCACCGGCGTCGACAACGTCACCGGCAGCCGCTCCGGCGACCTCTACGTCGCGGAGGACGGCGGCACCATGGAGATCTGCCTGATCACCCCGGACGACGTCGTCGCCCCGTTCCTGCGCGTCGAGGGCCAGGGCCGCTCGGAGATCACGGGCCCGGCCTTCACCCCGGACGGCACCCGCCTGTACTTCTCCAGCCAGCGCGGCACCACGGGCAGTTCCTCGGGCGGCATCACGTACGAGGTGACGGGCCCCTTCCGCACGTGACCGCTCCGGCGCCGGTTTCAGCCGACCGGCGGTGCCGGAGCACGGCGGCGGGGGGCACGGTGAGGAGTGCCGTGGCCGCCCGGCGCGGTCAGTTCCGTGTCCGCAGGAGTGGATCATGCCCGAGTCCGCCGCCCCGGTCATCACCGAACTCAGCAGGCCGGAGGTACGGCTCCGCAAGTCGGCCGGCGGACAGGTCGCCACCGAGAGCCTGTCCATCTCCGGCACCGGCCTGGCGAAGAAGGGGAAGACGACCAGTGTCTCCCTCACCGTGAACGGAAACCCCGTCCAGGCGGAATCCGGCTTCCGCCTGTCGGGCTCGTGCCTGGTGACGGGGGTCCGGTTCCCGCTTCCCACCGACACGGGCGGCACGTACGACCTGAAGGTCACGGTGGACGGCGCGTCCAGCGCCGCGAAGTCCCTGACGGTCGTCGCCAGCGGGGCCGCGAAGTCCGACGAGTACCCGCGCGACGGGCAGTACCTCAAGAACCCGTCGAGCCCGCACACCGGCAACATGTTCGACTTCCGGAAGTCGACCGTCGGCGCGATCCTGCGGGCGAACTACACGTGCCACGTCGGTTACGTCTCGTCGGTGGCCTCCGGCCCGGGCGACGGCTCCGAGCTGCACATCCCGCGCGTCGTGCCGTCCCTGTACGCACCGTCCCCGGCCTCCGGCACGGTGACCGAGCTGTATCTCCACGGAGCCGCGTACTCCGAGCTGGCCAAGCAGGTCGACAAGCACAAGAGCGATCAGAACTACCGGATCTGCCTGACCGTCACGCGGGTGAACGGTCTGCTGCTGGGCCGTTCACTGTTCCACCACAGCATCAACTACCACTCCGCCGTGGTCTACGGCAGGCCCACGTTCGTCGCCGACGCGGACAAGGAGAAGGCCCTCGAACTGCTCACCGAGCACATCGTGCCCGGCCGCTGGGCGGACACCGCGGTCCGCCGCCCCAGCACCTGCGAAAAGGACTGGACCTCGCTGATCAGAGTGGAGATCACCGGTGCCGCCGCCAAGGTCCGGGACGGCGACGTGGGTGACGAGACCTACGACGTGGAACGCAACAAGTGCTGGGCCGGCGTCGTCCCCGTCCGCAACGTCTACGGGCCCGCCCTGACGGCCGCGGGCGTCAGTCCCGACCTGCCGGTCCCGGAGTACGTCCGGAAACTACGGCGGTGACGTGGAGAGAAGCGGGCCGCCGGGACGAGGGGCGGCGCCCCCGCACGGGCGCCGCCCCTCTCGGATCCGGTCTGCCGTCGGGTGAGGGTCAGGGCGAACGCCGACGACGGCCGGAGGTTCGGATGGCCGGGATCCGGATGGCCCGGGTCCGAATGGCCCGGGTCCGAATGGCCCGGGTCCGAATGGCCCGGGTTCAGGTGGCCGGGGGTGACGCGGCCGCCGCCCGCGCCGCCTCCAGGCGGGCCACCGGGATACGGAACGGGCTGCACGACACGTAGTCCAGGCCGACCTCGTGGAAGAAGTGGACCGACTCCGGGTCGCCGCCGTGCTCGCCGCACACGCCGAGCTTCAGGTCCGGCCGGGTCGCGCGGCCCGCCTTCGCCGCGTCGCGGACGAGCGCGCCGACGCCGTCCTTGTCGATCGTCTCGAACGGGGAGACGCCGAAGATGCCCTTCTCCAGGTACGCGGTGAAGAAGCTCGCCTCCACGTCGTCGCGCGAGAAGCCCCACACGGTCTGGGTGAGGTCGTTGGTGCCGAACGAGAAGAAGTCCGCCGACTCCGCGATCTGACCGGCCGTCAGCGCGGCCCGCGGCAGCTCGATCATCGTGCCCAGCGTCAGCTTCAGCGCCACGCCGCGCGCCGCCTCGACCTCGGCGATGACGGCCTCGGCCTCGTCGCGTACCAGCTCCAGCTCCTGCACCGTGCCCACCAGCGGGATCATGATCTCCGCCCGCGGGTCGCCCTTCGCCGCGCGCCGCTGCGCCGCCGCCTCCGCGATGGCCCGTACCTGCATCGTGAACAGCCCGGGGATGACCAGCCCGAGGCGCACGCCGCGCAGGCCCAGCATCGGGTTCTGCTCGTGCAGCCGGTGCACGGCCTGCAGCAGCCGCAGGTCGTTCTCGTTGTGGTCCTGGCGGGACTCGGCGAGCGCGACCCGTACGGACAGCTCGGTGATGTCCGGCAGGAACTCGTGCAGCGGCGGGTCCAGCAGCCGGACCGTCACGGGCAGCCCGTCCATCACCTCGAAGAGCTGCACGAAGTCCCGCTGCTGCAGCGGCAGCAGCTCCGTGAGCGCCGCATCCCGCTCCTCCTCGGTGTCGGCGAGGATCAGCCGCTCGACCAGCTCGCGCCGCTCGCCGAGGAACATGTGCTCGGTGCGGCACAGCCCGATGCCCTGCGCGCCGAAGCGGCGGGCGCGGGCGGCGTCGTCGAAGTTGTCGGCGTTGGCCCGCACCCGCAGCCGGCGGATGCGATCCGCGTACGACATGAGGCGGTGCACGGCGACGACGAGTTCGTCGGCGTCCTCGGCGCCGGCGTGCATGCGGCCCTCGAAGTACTCCACGACCGGCGACGGCACGACCGGCACCCGGCCGCGGTAGACCTTGCCGCTGGAACCGTCGATGGACACGACGTCGCCCTCGTCGACGATCTCGCCGCCGGGCGCGGTCAGCTGCCGCCGCTTGGTGTCGACCTCCAGCTCCTCGGCGCCGCACACGCACGTCTTGCCCATGCCGCGGGCGACGACGGCGGCGTGCGAGGTCTTGCCGCCGCGGGAGGTGAGGATGCCCTCGGCGGCGATCATGCCGTCGAGGTCGTCGGGGTTCGTCTCGCGGCGGATGAGGATGACCTGCTCGCCGGAGCGCGACCACTTCACGGCCGTGTACGAGTCGAAGACCGCCTTGCCGACGGCCGCGCCCGGCGAGGCGGCGATGCCGCGGGCGAGCAGGTCGCCCTTGTGGCCGTTGTCGAAGCGGGGGAACATCAGCTGCGCCAGCTGCGCCCCGCTGACCCGCTGCAGCGCCTCGGCCTCGGTGATGAGCCCCTGGTCGACGAGCTGCACGGCGATACGGAACGCCGCCGCCGCGGTGCGCTTGCCGACCCGGGTCTGCAGCATCCACAGCTTGCCGCGCTCGATGGTGAACTCGATGTCGCACAGGTCGCGGTAGTGCGTCTCCAGCGTCTCCATGATCTGCAGCAGCTCGTCGTACGACGCCCGGTCGAGGTCCTGGAGCTTGGCGAGCGGCACGGTGTTGCGGATGCCGGCGACGACGTCCTCGCCCTGCGCGTTCTGCAGGTAGTCGCCGTAGACGCCCTGCTGGCCGCTGGCGGGGTCGCGGGTGAAGGCGACGCCGGTGCCGGAGTCGGGGCCGAGGTTGCCGAAGACCATGGAGCAGATGTTGACGGCGGTGCCGAGGTCGCCGGCGATGCGCTCCTGGCGCCGGTAGAGCTTGGCGCGCTCGCCGTTCCAGCTGTCGAAGACGGCCCGTACGGCCAGGTCCAGCTGCTCGCGCGGGTCCTGCGGGAAGGGGCGGCCGGTCTCCCGGGCGACGATGTCCTTGAACGTGCCGACGAGGGCTTCGAGGTCGGCGGCGGCCAGCTCGACGTCCGTGGCGACGCCCTTGGCGCTCCGGGCCGCCTCGATGGCGTTCTCGAACAGCTCGCCGTCGATGCCCTGCACGGTGTTGCCGAACATCTGGATGAGGCGGCGGTACGAGTCCCAGGCGAACCGCTCGTCGCCGGCCTGGGCGGCGAGGCCGGGGAGGCAGGCGTCGGACAGGCCGATGTTGAGGACGGTGTCCATCATGCCGGGCATGGAGAACTTGGCGCCGGAGCGGACCGAGACCAGCAGCGGGTCGTCGGCCTGGCCGAGCCTCTTGCCCATGCGCCGCTCCAGGGCGTCGAGGTGGGCGCTGACCTCGTCGCGCAGCGCGGGCGGCTCGGCGCCGTCGGCGAGGTAGACCTTGCACGCCTCGGTGGTGATGGTGAAGCCCGGCGGGACGGGCAGCCCGAGGTTGGTCATCTCGGCGAGGTTGGCGCCCTTGCCGCCGAGGAGGTCCTTGAGGTCCTTGTTGCCCTCGTGGAAGTCGTAGACGAACTTGGCCGCAGTCGCGGCCGCGGCGGTCTGCGGCGCGGACCCGGATCCGGACGCGGCCGCCGGGGACTCCGTCGTCGAGGCCGCCTTCCGGGTCGGCTTCGGGGTCGGCTTCGGGGCCGTCGCCTTCGTCGCTGGTTTCTTCTCTTCCGGCTTTTCCGGGTTTTCCGGCACGGGATCGACTCCTCGTGTGGGACCCCTGGCGGGGAGCTGCCCTGACGGCGAGGAACATACCCAGATCGAAGGCTCGGAGGGATGAGGCGTAGACGATCAGGAGGGGTTCCGGCCCTCACGCCTGGGATCCTGCCGGCGACCGGGAGCCGCGCCCCTTGTTCACTTCTCTTAACGACGATCCCGGACGGGCGGGCATCGGCAAGCCGGGGCGGGTCATCCGCGTGACGGAACGCAGCGGTGGCTTCGAGTCGTGAAGCAAGAAGGGTGGCACTCAGTGCCGCGCATACGAGAGATGATGCCCACATTTGAGCGCTCGTTTGAGCGCAGCTCTTATCAAGCGTGGCGAGAATCACGCAATCGGGGGCCCTCCGTCTCAGCATGCGGACGTGCCGCGGGGGCAACGCGCGGCCGGCGGGCGGGTGAAGCCCTCGCGGCGAGGAGCCAGCGGGGCGTGCTCCCGCAACATGCTTGCGTGCGACCCCGGTTCTGCTTGTCGGCCCGACAGCAGCGCGCTAGTTTTGCGTGCCAACCAGACGTAACTGCGGGATGACACCCCGCTGAGGGAGGCGCGCGCATGGGCGGCGGCGCGGAACACCGGCTTCTTTTCCACGGCGGGGGGTGCGCCGCGGTGGCGGCCTCCGGGGACATCACCGGAGCCCGGGGCACCCGGCCGGACGGCTACTTCCTCGGGGACACCCGGCACCTGAGCCGCTGGCAGCTGACGGTGGACGGGACGGTGCCCACGGTGCTGGTGCCGGAGGCGGGCACCGCCGCCCCGGCCACCGGCTCCGCCGCCGGTACGGCCGCCGCCCGCTCCGTGCTCGTACCGCCGACCGGCCGCGACGAGCCGCCGCCGCACACCGTCTTCCGCGAGCAGCGCGTCGCGGGCGGCACGCTCGTCGAGGTCCTGCGGGTCACCGGCAACCGCGCGGAGCCCGCGAAGCCGTGGCTCGCGCTGACGGTCGACGCGGACTTCGCGGACCAGTTCGAGTTACGGGCCGACCACCGCGTGTACGACAAGCCGCACGCGGTACGGGACCGGGAGATACTGCCGGACGGGGTGGAGTTCCGCTACCGCCGCGGGGAGTGGTGCGCCCGCACCACCGTCACCGCCCAGCCGCCGCCGGACGCGGTGGAGGAGACGGGCAGCGGCGCGCGGCGGCTGGTGTGGCGGCTGGGGCTGGAGCCGCACGGGACGACGGAAGTGACACTGCGTGCCGCGGCATGGTCGGGAACCGGCGAGCCGGCGACGGGACCCGCGGAGGACGCCGAGGGAGCCGGGACCGCCGGCTCCGGAGCCGTGGCGGCGCCGCCGGGAGCCCCGGCGGCAGGGGCGCCCGCCGCCCCGGCCACCGCGTCGCCCGAAGCGCAGCTCCGGCCCGCCGACGGCA
>NZ_BAAAPF010000141.1:0-17548 GCF_039531005.1 Streptomyces synnematoformans | reverse complement strand
CCGCCGGCTCGGCGTCCTCGTCGTCGGCGGCCGGGCCGCCGCGCTCGTCCTCGTGCCGGGCCGGCACCTTCTCGCCGCGGGCGGCGGCGCGGGCGTCGGCGGCGCGGCGGGCCGCCACCCGCTTGTTGTGCGCCTGTATGGCGGGGTCGCGCTCCTTGAAGTCGACCACCAGCGGGGTGGCGATGAAGATCGAGGAGTACGCGCCGGCCGCCAGGCCGACGAACAGGGACAGCGCGATGTCGTTGAGCATGCCGCCGCCGAGCACGCCGCCGCCGATGAACAGCAGGCCGGCGACCGGCAGCAGGGCCACGACGGAGGTGTTGATGGAGCGTACGAGCGTGCCGTTGAGGCTGCGGTTGGCGGCCTCGCGGTAGGTGAAGGCCGTCTGTTTGGTGATGCCCTTCGTGCTCTCCTTCAGGCCGTCGAAGACCACCACCGTGTCGTACAGCGAGTAACCGAGGATGGTCAGCAGGCCGATGACCGTGCCCGGGGTGACCTCGAAGCCGACGATCGTGTAGACGCCGACGGTGATCGTCAGGTCGTGGATCAGTGCGATGAGCGCCGCCATGGCCATGCGCCACTCGAAGGCGATGGCGAGATAGATCACCACGAGGACCATGAAGATCCCGAGGCCCTGCCACGCCTTGTTCGCGATGTGCTCGCCCCAGCTCGGGCCGACGAGCTGGTTGTTGATCCGCTGCTGGTCGACGCCCAGCTCCTCGGCGAGCGCCGCCCGGACCTCGTCGGCCTGCTGCGTCTCGACGCTGGCGACCTGGATCCGGAGCTTGTCGTTGCCCAGCTCCTGCACGATGGCCTGGTGCCCGGAGACCTCCTCGGCGACTTCCCGCGCCTCCTCGACCGAGGTCTGCGACGACGGGGTCGTGAAGACCGCGCCGCCCTCGAACTCGATGCCCATGTTCAGGCCGCGGATCATGAAGCCCGCGATCGCGATGATCGTGATGAGGACGGAGACGCCGTACCAGAGGAACCGCTTGCCGACGAAGTCGTAGCCGGCCTCACCGCGGTAGAGCCGGGCGCCGAGGCTGCCGAGGCGCGACATCTCAGACCTCCTTCGGGTTGACGGGGCCGGCGGCGGCGACGCGGCGCGGGCGGCCGCGCAGCGGTGGCCTGGCTCCCAGCCTGCGGGGATCGAGCCCGGACCACGGGTGTCCGTCGGCGAAGAAGCGCTTCCGGGCGAGGATGGTCATCACCGGCTTGGTGAAGAGGAAGACCACGACGACGTCGAGGAGGGTGGTCAGGCCCAGCGTGAAGGCGAAGCCCTGCACCTTGCCGACGGTGACGGAGAAGAGCACGGCCGCGGCAAGGAACGACACGAAGTCGGACACCAGGATGGTGCGCCGGGCCCGCGGCCAGCCGCGCTCCACCGCAGGGCGCAGGGTGCGGCCCTCGCGGATCTCGTCGCGGATGCGCTCGAAGTAGACGATGAACGAGTCGGCGGTGATGCCGATCGCGACGATCGCGCCGCAGACCGCCGGGAGGTTCAGCGCGAAGCCGATGCCGGGGCCGAGCAGCGACATGATCGTGTAGGTGAGGGCGCCGGAGACCATGAGGCTGACGACGGCCACCAGGGCCAGCCCGCGGTAGTACGCGACGAGGTAGATGATCACCAGCGCCAGCCCGACGGCGCCGGCGATGAGGCCGGCCTCCAGCTGCTGGTCGCCGAGCGCCGGCGAGACGGTGGTGACCTCGGACTCCTCGAAGGACAGCGGCAGCGCGCCGTACGACAGGACGTTGGCCAGTTCCTCGGCCGACTCCTGGTTGAAGCTGCCGGAGATCTGCGCCCGGCCGCCGGTGATGGACTCGTCGACCGAGGGGGCGGAGACGACCTCGCCGTCCAGCTCGATGGCGAACTGGTTGTTCGGCGGGGCCTGGGCGGCGAGCTTGCCGGTGACGTCGGCGAACTTGTCGGAGCCCTTGTCGCTGAACTCCAGCTGCACGATCCAGCCGGAGCCCTGCTGGGCGTCGTACGTGGCGGAGGCGTCGTCGACGTCCGTGCCCTCGACCTCGGCCGGGCCCAGCGCGTACTTGTACGCGCCGTCGGTGTCGCAGGCGACGACGGTGTCGGTCGGCTTGGCGTTCTCGCCGATCTTGGTCCGCTCCTCGGGGTCGGAGCAGTCCAGCCTGTCGAGCTTCTTCTGGACGTCGGCGGGGATCTGGCCGGTGGGCGCCTGCTCGGCCGGCGGCTGCGGCGTCTCGGCGGGCGGCGAGGAGGCGGGCGGGCTGGGCGAGTCGTCGGCCTGCGCGAGGCCCTCGGACAGGGCCCGGCCCTGCTCGGTGGCGTCGTCGCCGGGGCTCGCCTCGTCGGAGGCGGTCTCGGACGGGGAGGGCGAGCCGGAGGCGTCGTCGCCCTTGTCCTTGTCCTTGTCCCCGGAGCCCTTGTCCTTGTCGCCGGACTCGGAGGGGCTCGGCGACGGCGTGGGGGGCTCGTTCACCTCGTACGTCAGCACGGGGCGGAAGAACAGCCGCGCGGTGGTGCCCACCTGCTCCCGCGCCGTCTTCTGGTCGGTGCCCTTGGGGATGTTGACGATGATGTGCCGGTCGCCCTGGGTCTGGACTTCCGCCTCCTGCACACCGAGGCCGTTGACGCGGCGCTCGATGATGTTGACCGCGGTGTCCATGTTGGTGGAGTTGATCGCGTTCTCGCTGCCCGGCTGGGTCTTGGCCTCCAGCGTGATGCTGGTGCCGCCGGCGAGGTCGATGCCGAGGCGCGGGGTGGTCTGCCCGGAGAGGAACATCCCACCGGTGAGCGCGGCGATCGCGGTCAGGATGAGCAGCAGGGGTCGCCAGGGCCTGCCGTGCGATCCCTGGGACCTGCGGCCCGTTTTCGGTGCTGCCACCTTCTCGATTCTCCTGTCCAGACACCGCGCGGCGCGGCTCGTCGCGCGGTCACGAAGTGTAGCCCCGCGGTACCGCGAGGCGAAAAGTGACCGGTACCCCGTTCACCGCGGCCGGCGGCGCCTCCGCACGTGGCACGGGGCCGCCGCCGGGGCCGCGGTCACTTCGCGGCGGAGCCGCCGTTCTTCTTCCCGTCCTCGTCGGCGGCGTCCTCGCCGTCGGCGTCGGCGGTGGCGCCCTCGGCGTCCTCCCCCTTGCCGAGGTCGATCTTGTCCGCCTTCTCCTCGTCGTCCGCGTCGTCACCGTCGGCGGAGCCGGTCAGCGAGGAGGCGTCGTCGGGCGCGGTGATCTCCTCGTCGTCGAACTCCGGAGCGCCGTGCACGATGCGGTTGTACTCGGCGTCGTCCAGGACGGCGCCGACGGAGTTCTTCGCGTAGATCGCGTGCACTCCCGGGGCCACCTCCAGCAGGATGGTGTCCTCGTGGACCTCCTTGACCGTGGCGTACATGCCGCCGACGGTCCGCACGCCGCTGCCCGGCTGCAGTTGGTCCCGCATGCTCATCATCTGGCGCTGCTTGTTCTTTGCCGAGCGGGTCATCAGGAACATCGCCCCGATGAGCACGATGAACGGCAAGAGAATCGTGATATCCACGGTGTCCGGGTTTCCTTCGTATGACCGCGTTCGCCACGGCCTCGTTCTGGGGGGCGGGGGTGCCCTCCGTTGCGGAAGGCGTCGGCGGAGTCTAAGCGAGTTCCGCCGTGTGAACAACGCCCAGCATGCCACCCGGGTTCCGGTGGCGGCGGCCCCCGGGCCGTCCCGGCGGCCGCCGGGAGGCTCAGAAGGCGGTCTGCTGCATGCCGCCGCCGGGCTGCGGGGGGGTGAGGCCCAGGTGGGCCCAGGCCGCCGGGGTGGCGACGCGGCCGCGCGGGGTGCGGGCGAGCAGCCCTTCGCGGACGAGGAAGGGCTCGGCGACCTCCTCGACTGTCTCCCGCTCCTCCCCCACCGCCACGGCCAGCGTGGACAGCCCGACGGGGCCGCCGGAGAAGAGCTTGAGCAGGGCGCCGAGGACGGCGCGGTCGAGACGGTCGAGGCCGCGGTCGTCCACCTCGTAGACCTCCAGGCCGCGGGCGGCGATCTCGCGCGTGATCACGCCGTCGGCCTTGACCTGGGCGTAGTCCCGCACCCGGCGCAGCAGGCGGTTCGCGATCCGGGGTGTGCCGCGGGAGCGGCCGGCGATCTCGGCGGCGCCGGCGGCGTCGACCTCGACGTCGAGCAGGTGCGCGGAGCGGTGCAGGACGCGCTCCAGCTCGGCGGGCGCGTAGAACTCCATGTGGCCGGTGAAGCCGAAGCGGTCGCGGAGCGGCGGGGGCAGCAGCCCGGCCCGGGTGGTGGCGCCGACGAGGGTGAAGGGGGGCAGCTCCAGCGGGATGGCGGTGGCGCCGGGGCCCTTACCGACGACGACGTCGACGCGGAGGTCCTCCATCGCCATGTAGAGCATCTCCTCGGCGGGCCGGGACATGCGGTGCAGCTCGTCGAGGAAGAGCACCTCGCCCTCCTGGAGCGAGGAGAGGATCGCGGCCAGGTCGCCGGCGTGCTGGATGGCGGGGCCGGAGGTGATGCGGATGGGGGCGGCCATCTCGGCGGCGACGATCATCGCGAGGGTGGTCTTGCCCAGGCCCGGGGCGCCGGAGAGCAGCACGTGGTCGGCGGCGCCGCCGCGCTGGCGGGCGGCGCGCAGCACCAGGTCGAGCTGCTCGCGGACCCGCTCCTGGCCGACGAACTCGGCGAGGTCCTTCGGGCGCAGCGCGGTCTCCACCGCCCGGTCGTCGGCGTCGGCGGCCGAGTCCACCAGCCGCGGGTCGGCGTCCTCCCAGGTCATCGTGGATCCGTCCGTCGTGGTGGGGGTGCTTGTTCGGTGCGCGGTGCGCGGCGGGCGCCGGGCGGCGCCGTCATCGGGCGCGGTTCAGGGTCTGCAGGGCGGCGCGCAGCAGCTGCGGCAGCGGCGGGGGCGCGGCGCCGCTCTCCTCCGCCTGCGGGGCGACGGCGGTGACGGCCTCGTCGGCCTCGCGCGGCGCGTATCCCAGGCCGGTGAGCGCGGTGTGCAGCTGCTCGCGCCAGCCGGCGGCCGGGGCGGCGCCGGCCTCCCGGGCGGCGGGGCCGCCGCCGCCCAGCGGCTCGCCGAGCCGGTCCTTCAGCTCCAGCAGCAGCTTCTGCGCGCCCTTCTTGCCGATGCCGGGGACGGCGGTCAGCGGCTTCTCGTCGCCGGTGGAGACGGCGAGGCGGAGCGCGTCGGGGCTGTGCACGGCGAGCATGGCCTGGGCCAGCCGGGGGCCGACGCCGCTGGCGGTCTGCAGCAGCTCGAAGACCTGGCGCTCGTCGTCGTCGGCGAACCCGTAGAGGGTGAGGGAGTCCTCCCGGACGACGAGGGACGTGGCCAGCCGCGCGTCCGTGCCGACGCGCAGCCGGGACAGGGTGTCGGGCGTGCACTGCACGGCGATGCCGACGCCGCCGACCTCGATGACCGCGGCGTCGGGGGCGAGGGCGGCGACGGGGCCGCTGACGAAGGCGATCATGCGGGGCCTCTCCGGATCTCGCGGGCGGCGCGCGGCGGCGCGGCCGGCGCCCGCGCACGCCGCAGCCGGTCGTGCGCGGGGGCGCGCCACAGGTGGCAGATGGCCAGGGCCAGCGCGTCGGCGGCGTCGGCGGGCCGGGGCGGGGCGTCGAGCCGCAGCAGCCGGGTGACCATGGCACCGACCTGCGCCTTGTCCGCGCGTCCCGAGCCGGTGACGGCGGCCTTGACCTCGCTGGGGGTGTGCAGCGCGACGGGCAGGCCGCGGCGCGCGGCGCAGAGGATGGCGACGGCGCTGGCCTGGGCGGTGCCCATCACGGTGCGTACGTTGTGCTGGCTGAAGACGCGCTCCACGGCGACGGCGGCGGGCTCGTGCGCGTCGAGCCACTCCTCGACGCCGCGCTCGATGAGCAGCAGCCGCTCGGCGGTCGGGGCGCCGGAAGAGGTGCGCACGACGCCGGCGGCGACCATGCGCAGCGCCCGGCCCGGCGCCCCGTCGACGACGCCGACGCCGCACCGCGTCAGCCCCGGGTCCACTCCCAGCACCCGCACCGGCCCCCCTCTCGTCTGCGCGCGTACGTGTGTGCAGGCTACCGGCCGGCACCGACACCGCAGCCGAAGGGCCCGCGGGATGTCGCCGCCCCGCGGGCCCCGCCCGGCCGGCGCGCCGGCGTGCTCGTACGGCTCAGGCCGAGACCTGCTCCATGACCTCGTCGGAGACGTCGAAGTTGGCGAAGACGTTCTGCACGTCGTCGCTGTCCTCCAGGGCGTCGATGAGCCGGAAGATCTTCCGGGCCCCCTCCTCGTCCAGCTCCACCTGCATGGTGGGGACGAAGTTGGCCTCCGCGGAGTCGTAGTCGATCCCGGCGTCCTGCAGGGCGGTGCGGACCGCGACCATGTCGCCGGCCTCGCTGAGCACCTCGAAGGACTCCCCGAGGTCGTTGACCTCCTCGGCGCCGGCGTCCAGCACGGCGGCCAGCACGTCGTCCTCGCCCAGCTCGCCCTTGGGGACGATGACCACGCCCTTGCGGTGGAACAGGTACGCCACGGAGCCGGGGTCGGCCATGGAGCCGCCGTTGCGGGTCATGGCGACGCGGACGTCGGAGGCGGCGCGGTTGCGGTTGTCCGTCAGGCACTCGACGAGGACCGCCACGCCGTTGGGCCCGTAGCCCTCGTACATGATCGTCTCGTATTCGGCGCCGCCCGCTTCCAGACCCGCACCGCGCTTGACCGCACTGTCGATGTTCTTGTTCGGGACGGACTGCTTCTTTGCCTTCTGGATCGCGTCGTACAGCGTGGGATTGCCGTCCGGGTCGGGTCCCCCCTGCCGCGCCGCGACCTCGACGTTCTTGATCAGCTTGGCGAAGAGCTTTCCTCGCTTGGCATCGATCACGGCCTTCTTGTGCTTGGTGGTTGCCCACTTAGAGTGGCCGGACACAGCCCCGCTCCATTCCGCGTTCCGCGCATTCGACTACGACAACGAACTCGTCGATCCTACCGGTGGCGGTCATCCCGCCCGGCGCACCATATCGGCGAAGAGGGCGTGCACGCGGTGGTCGCCGGTCAGCTCGGGATGGAACGACGTCGCCAGCAGCGGGCCCTGCCGGACCGCGACGGCGTGCCCGTCGACCTCCGCCAGCCGCTCCACCCCGGCGCCGGTGGACTCCACCCACGGCGCCCGGATGAAGACGCCGTGCACGGGGCCGCCGGGGACGCCGGCCATGTCCAGCGGCACCTCGAACGACTCGTTCTGCCGCCCGAAGGCGTTGCGCCGCACGATCATGTCGATGCCGCCGACGGTCTCCTGGCCGGAGCGCGGGTCGAGGATCTTGTCGGCGAGCATGATCATGCCGGCGCAGGAGCCGTACGCGGGCATGCCCGCGCGCACCCGGGCGCGCAGCGGCTCCAGCAGGCCGAAGGCGACGGCCAGCTTGGACATCGTGGTGGACTCGCCACCGGGGACGACCAGGCCGGACACCTCCGCCAGCTCCGCCGGCCGGCGCACCGGCACCGCCCGCGCGCCGGCCGCGGCCAGGGCGGCCAGGTGCTCGCGCACGTCGCCCTGGAGGGCGAGCACGCCGATGACGGCGGTGTCCATACGGGCCGTCCTCACCAGCCCCGGCCGGCGTAGCGCTCGGAGTCGTCCAGGGTGTCGAGGTTGATGCCGACCATGGCCTCGCCGAGGTCGCGCGAGGCGTCCGCGACGACCTTCGGGTCGTCGTAGAAGGTGGCGGCCTTGACGATGGCGGAGGCGCGCCTGGCCGGGTCGCCGGACTTGAAGATGCCGGAGCCGACGAAGACGCCCTCGGCGCCGAGCTGCCGCATCAGCGCGGCGTCGGCGGGGGTGGCGACGCCGCCGGCGGAGAACAGCACGACGGGCAGCCTGCCGAGCCGCGCCACCTCGGCGACCAGCTCGTACGGGGCGCGCAGCTCCTTGGCCGCGGCGTACAGCTCGTGGTTGTCGAGGCCGCGCAGGGCGCCGATCTCGTTCTTGATCTGGCGCAGGTGGCGGACGGCCTCGACGACGTTCCCGGTGCCGGCCTCGCCCTTGGAGCGGATCATCGCGGCGCCCTCGGCGATCCGGCGCAGGGCCTCGCCCAGGTTGGTGGCGCCGCAGACGAAGGGGGTGGTGAAGGCCCACTTGTCGGAGTGGTTGACCTCGTCGGCGGGGGTGAGCACCTCGGACTCGTCGATGTAGTCCACGTCGAGCGCCTGCAGGACCTGGGCCTCGACGAAGTGGCCGATGCGGGACTTGGCCATCACGGGGATGGAGACGGCCTCGATGATGCCCTCGATCATGTCGGGGTCCGACATGCGCGCCACGCCGCCGTCCTTGCGGATGTCGGCGGGGACCCGCTCCAGGGCCATGACCGCGACGGCGCCCGCGTCCTCGGCGACCTTCGCCTGCTCGGGCGTGACGACGTCCATGATCACGCCGCCCTTGAGCTGCTCGGCCATGCCGCGCTTGACGCGGGCGGTGCCGGTCTCGGGAGCCGAGGGCTGGGGGGCGGAGCTGGGCGTGCTGGACACGGTGGAACCTCGCTGGGGTGAAGGGGTGCGGTGTGGACGTATACGCGACGCGGGGTGCGGTATCTCTATCGTAAACACGTTCGGACCGCGGCCCGAGCGCGCGCCACCGTCAAGGAAACCCCAGGCGGGAGGGGCCGGGAAAGAGCCAATCGCAAGGCTGTGGCCGTCGCGCCCGGCGGGTCAGGCCGCGGGGGCGCGGTCGGTCAGCGCCGGCGGCGGCTCGTCGTCCATCTCGACCGCCAGCGGGAACGGCGCGTGCCCGGCCAGCCGGAACCAGCGCACCTTGCGGTGCCGCCGCAGCGCCCGCGCCGCCCGTACGGCGTCGTTGTGGAAGCGCCGCGCCATCGGCACCCGCCGCGCGGCCTCCGCCAGCTCGTGCACGGCCTCCTCGCCGCCCGGCGCCCCGCGCACCGCCTCCACCTGCTCCGGCGCCTCGAACACCGCCCGCAGGGCCTGGCTCAGCTCGCTCTCGGCGACCTCGCGCTGGTCCTCCTCCGCCTGCCGGGCGGCGTGCGCGGCCTCGTAGAGCACGATCGAGGCGGCCGGGTCGAGCAGGCCGCTGGTGGCCAGCTCCTGCGCCACCGAGGCGCGCCGGAGCAGCTGGGCGTCGAGGGCCGCCTTGGTGGCGTCGATACGGGTGTGCAGCCGGTCGAGCCGGCCGGCGGTCCAGCTCAGGTAGACGCCGACCAGGCAGAGCGCGACCGCGACGAGAAGGAGCGTCAGCGGGGTCGTCACGGGTCACGCCTCCCGGTCGCGGGCGGGGCCGAAGCGGGCCCAGCGGCCGGCGCGCTCGTCCTCCGCGACCGACGCGGCGCCCTGCGTCACCGTCTCGTACACCGCGAGGATGTCCGCGCCGACCGTCGACCAGTCGAACCGCTGCACGTGCCGGCTGCCGCGCCGGCGCAGCCCGGCCCGGCGGGCGTCGTCCAGCAGCAGCCCCGCCGCCCGCTCGGCCAGGTCCCCGGCGTCCTCGCGGGCGAAGACCTCCCCGGCCGTGCCGCCGTCCAGCACCTGGACGAACGCGTCGAGGTCGGCGGCGAGCACCGGCGCACCGGCCGACATCGCCTCGACGAGGATGATCCCAAACGACTCGCCGCCGGTGTTCGGCGCGACGTACAGGTCGACGCTGCGCAGCAGCCGCGCCTTGTCCTCGTCGTCGACCATCCCCAGGAACTCCACCCGCTCCCGCACCCCGGGCGCCAGGTGCGCGGCCACCTCCGCCGGGTCGCCGCGCCCGGCGACCAGCAGGCGGGCGTCCGGCACCCGCTCCAGGATCCGCGGGAACGCCTCCATCAGCACCGGCAGCCCCTTGCGCGGCTCGTCGATGCGGCCGATGAACCCCAGCGTGCGGCCCTGCCACTCGGCCTTCGGCTCGGCCCCGGCGAAGAAGCCCACGTCGACGCCGTTGGGGATGACGACGGCGTCGCCGCCCAGGTGCTCCACGACCGTGCGGCGCGCGTACTCGCTGACCGCGATCCGGGCGCTGATCTTCTCCAGCGCCGACTGCAGGATCGGGTACGCGGCGATCATGCCGCGGGAGCGCGGGTTGGACATGTGGAACGTGGCCACGATCGGCCCCTTCGCCGCCCAGCAGGCCAGCAGCGCGAGCGACGGGGCGGCCGGCTCGTGGATGTGCAGCACGTCGAAGTCGCCGTCGCGCACCCAGCGGCGCACCCGGGCGGCGGACAGGAAGCCGAAGTTGATGCGCGCCACGGATCCGTTGTACGGCACGGGGACGGCCCGGCCGGCCCAGACGACGTAGCCGGGCAGCGGCGTGTCGTCGTCCGCGGGCGCCAGGACGGAGACCTCGTGGCCGGCGGCGCGCAGGTGCTCGGTCAGGTCGCGTACGTGGAACTGCACCCCTCCGGGCGTCTCCCACGAGTACGGACAGACGATCCCGACCCTCACCGCGGCGCCCCGCCCGCGAGGTCGTCCAGCCAGAAGCGCTGCAGCATGTGCCAGTCCTGCGGGTGCCCGGCGATGCCGGCGGCGAAGTCGTCGGCCATGGCCTGCGTCATGGCGGCGGTCTTCGCGGCGCGGGTGCCGCCGGCGGGCACCTCCACCGGCGGGTGCACCCTGCCCTGCAGCACGGGCGAGTCGTCGTACCAGAGCGTGACGGGCAGCAGCAGCGCGCCGGTCTGCTGGGCGAGCAGCGCGGGGCCGGCGGGCATGCGCGCGGCGGCGCCGAAGAAGTCGACCTCGACGCCGGCGGCGGACAGGTCGCGGTCGGCTACCAGGCAGACCAGCCCGCCGTCGCGCAGCCGCCGGGCGAGGGTGCCGAAGGCGCTCGCGCCGCCGTGCGCCAGGACCTCCATGCCCAGGCTCTCGCGGTACGCGACGAAGCGGTCGTACAGCGACTCCGGCTTCAGCCGCTCCTGCACGGTGGTGAAGGGCACGCCGAGCTTGGTGGTGACCCAGGCGCCGGCCAGGTCCCAGTTGCCCATGTGCGGCAGCGCGAGGATCACGCCGGTGTCGCCGGCGAGGCCGTCCTCCAGCCGGTGCACGTCCTTGGGGTCGAAGCCCTCCCGGATGCGCTGCCGGCTCCAGGCGGGCAGCCGGAAGGACTCCATCCAGTAGCGCATGTACGAGCGCATCCCGGCCCGGGTGAGCGCGGCCAGCCGCTCGGGCCCGGCGTCCGGGACCACGCGGGCGAGGTTCGACCTCAGCCGCCGTACGCCCTTGCCGTCGCGCCGCCAGGCGGTGTCGGCGATGCGCCTGCCGAGGGCGGCGGCGGCGGGCTCGGGCAGCCGTTTCACGGCCGCCCAGCCCAGGCCGTACATCCCGTCGGTCAGGCGCTCCCTCACGCGCGGTCCTGGTCCGCGGGCGCGCCTGCGTCTGCCGAGGGCGGCCGCGGCGGGCCGCCGCGCGGCGCGGGCGGCGGCAGCGGGTCCTCGGCGTCCTTCTCGGCGGCCTCCCGGTGGACGGTCACCATCCGCTGGAAGAGCGTGACGGCGCTGCCCGCGGCGACCGCCCACAGCGCGATGGGCAGCAGGATGCCGATGTGCGGGATGCCGAAGGCGCGCTCCATGCCCGCGAAGCCGGCGAGGACCAGGGTGATCACCAGCCGGTCGGCCCGCTCCATCAGGCCGTTGACCTTCACCGGCAGCCCGATGCTCTCGCCGCGCGCCTTGGTGTACGACACCACCTGGCCGCCGGCCAGGCAGAAGATCGCCACCGCGCACATCATCAGGTCGTCGCCGTCGCCCGCGTACCACAGCGCGATGCCGCCGAAGACGGCGGAGTCCGCCGCCCGGTCGAGCGTCGAGTCCAGGAAGGCGCCCCAGCGGCTGGAGCGGCCGGACTCGCGGGCCATGGTGCCGTCGATCAGGTCGGAGAAGACGAAGAAGGTGATGATCAGCGTGCCCCAGAAGAACTCCCCGCGGGGGAAGAAGGCCAGTGCGCCCGCCATCACGCCGAGTGTCCCCACGAAGGTGACGGTGTCCGGGCTCACGCCGCGGCGCAGGAGCATCAGGGCGAGGGGTTTGAAGACACGCGTGAAGATCGCACGCGCGTACTTGTTCAGCATGGCCGTCCCAGGGTTGCCGGTCGGCGGGCCCCGCGGCAGGCCGGGGGCTCGTCGGTGGAAGTCGCTCAACGTAGCGCAGCCATCGTAGCCAGCACCCGGACGGGCCCGCGCGGGCCGTGCGCCGGGCCGTACGCGGGGTGGGGCCGGGCCCGTACGGCCGTACGAAGCCGTCCGTGCTATGGACGGGGTCTGGCCACGGTGCAAAGCTCGAATGCACCGCACGTGTCAGACGGAGGCGAGACACATGGGTGACAAGGCGAACGCACACCCCGGGGCCGCCGGCAGGGCAGCGGCGGCCGCCCGGCCCTCCGACATTCGGAACGTGGTGCTGGTCGGCCATAGCGGATCCGGGAAGACGACGCTGGTGGAGGCGCTGGCGCTGACGACGAGGGCCGTCAGCCGGGCGGGCCGGGTCGAGGACGGCGGCTGCGTGTCCGACTACGACGAGATCGAGCACCGCCAGCAACGCTCGGTACAGCTCTCGCTGGTCCCGGTCGAGTGGGACGGCATCAAGATCAATCTACTGGACACCCCCGGCTACGCCGATTTCGTCGGGGAACTGCGGGCCGGTCTGCGGGCAGCGGACGCGGCCCTTTTCGTCGTCTCGGCCGCGGACGGCGTCGACGGCGCGACCCGGATGCTCTGGGAGGAGTGCGCGGCGGTCAGGATGCCGCGCGCGATCGTCGTCACGCACCTGGACGCGGCCAGCGCCGACTTCGACCAGATGACGCGGACCTGCCGGGACGCCTTCGGCGGCGACGACCCCGACGCCGTGCTGCCGCTGTACCTGCCGCTGCTCGGGGAGCCGGGCGCGGACGGCCACGCGCCCGTACACGGGCTGATCGGGCTGCTCACCCAGCGTGTCTTCGACTACTCCTCGGGCGCCCGCAAGGACCGCGCGCCCGGGGAGGACGAGCTGCCGCTGATCGAGGAGGCACGCAACCGGCTCATCGAGGGGATCATCTCCGAGAGCGAGGACGAATCCCTCATGGACCGCTACCTCGGCGGCGAGGACGTCGAGGTCAAGACGCTCGTGCAGGACCTGGAGAAGGCCGTCGCACGCGGGGTGTTCCACCCGGTGCTGGCCGCCGCGCCCGCCGCCGACGGCGGCACCCAGGGGCTGGGCACCGTGGAGCTGCTGGAGCTGGTCACCGGCGGCTTCCCCACCCCGCTGGAGCGGGAGATCCCGGGCGTCACCAGCGTGCGCGGCGCCGCGCGGGCGGAGCTGGCCTGCGACCCGGACGGGCCGCTGGCCGCCGAGGTCGTCCGGACCTCCTCGGACCCGTACATCGGCAGGCTGTCGCTGCTGCGGGTCTTCTCCGGCACCCTGCGCCCCGACCAGACGGTGCACGTCTCGGGGCACGGCATGGCGGACCGCGGGCACGAGGACCACGACACGGACGAGCGGATCGGCTCGCTCACCGCCCCCTTCGGCAAGGCCCAGCGCCCGCTGGCGGCGGCGATCGCGGGCGACATCGCCTGCGTCGGCAAGCTGAACGGCGCGGAGACCGGCGACACCGTCTCGGCCAAGGACGACCCGCTGCTGATGGCGCCCTGGGCGATGCCCGACCCGCTGCTGCCGGTGGCCATCGAGGCGCACACCAAGCAGGACGAGGACAAGCTGTCGCAGGGCCTGGCGCGGCTGTGCGCCGAGGACCCGACGATGCGGCTGGAGCAGAACGCGTCCACCCGGCAGCTGGTGCTGTGGTGCCTGGGCGAGGCGCACCGCGACGTGGCGCTGGAGCGGCTGCGCACCCGGTACGGCGTGCAGGTCGACCCGGTGGACCACAGGGTCTCGCTGCGCGAGACGTTCTCGGGCCGGTCCGCGGCGCGCGGGCGGCACGTGAAGCAGTCCGGCGGCCACGGGCAGTACGCCATCTGCGACATCGAGGTCGAGCCGCTGCCGGAGGGCTCGGGCATCGAGTTCGTGGACAAGGTGGTCGGCGGCGCGGTGCCGCGGCAGTTCATCCCCTCGGTGGAGAAGGGCGTACGCGCTCAGGCCGCGAAGGGCGTGGCCACCGGCTACCCGCTGGTCGACGTGCGGGTCACGCTCGTCGACGGCAAGGCGCACTCGGTGGACTCCTCCGACGCCGCCTTCCAGACGGCGGGCGCGCTGGCGCTGCGGGAGGCCGCGGCGCAGGTGCAGATCCACCTGCTGGAGCCGGTCGCCGAGATCAGCGTGCTGGTCGCGGACGAGTACGTGGGCCCGGTGATGAGCGACCTGTCCGGGCGGCGCGGCCGCGTGGTCGGCACCGAGCAGGCGGGCGGCGGGCGCACGCTCGTACGCGCCGAGGTGCCGGAGTTCGAGATCGGCAGGTACGCCGTGGACCTGCGCTCGCTGTCGCACGGCACCGGCCGGTTCGACCGGACGTACGCCCGGCACGAGCCGATGCCGCAGCAGTTGGCGGCGAAGATCCGTGATCGCCAGGCCCGCGACGGTTGACCGCGGCTAGGCTGGGGCAGTAGGTGGTCGGGCCCGCCGCCCGCGGGCCCGGCCCCATCACCGGGGCGGACGCGCGGCGTTGGGGGCGGAAGTGGCAGGTTCAGAGGGACCGGAGTTCGACTTCACCCCCCGCGCGCAGGTGCCGCTCTCCGGCGCCCAGGGGCAGACGGCCGCGACGCACGCGCTGGCCTCCATGGCGTACCGCGACAGCTCCGTCGACAAGCTGATCGACGCCAACAGCGACTGGGCCAAGTCGGACTTCAAGAAGGGCAGGCTCTCGCTCTTCGAGCCGAACCTGGGCGAGGCGTTCGCGCGCGCGGTCACCCAGCGCATGCTCGCCGACGGCCGCAAGCCGCTCATCCAGTCGTTCGGCATGGAGCCGCAGGCGGTGCTGGAGCACTGCCTGGCGGCCAACCGCTACCGCAAGGAGCGCGACACCCGGCTGACCGTGGTGACGGGCGTCTTCGGGCTGCTGTTCCTGCCCGGGGTGCTGGTCTGGCTCGGCGCCTTCCAGCTCCGCCGCACCCTCGCCGGCGCGTCGGACAAGCGCGTCGGCGCCGTGGGGTACGTGCTGCTGGGCATCCTCGGCCTTGCCGCGATCTACCTGTTCCTCACGGCGCCGCTGGGCGGCCTGCTCGGCGTCTATCTGCGCGGGCTGCTGATCGCGCCGATCATCGGCTGGTTCTGGGCGAGCCGGATCTGCGAGAAGTACGCCAAGGGGCTGCACGAGCACTGGACGGCGCTGCTCGCCGGCGGCGGCCTCGGCGCCAAGATCCCGGAGGCGGTGCCGAGCAACCCCGGCGAGGCCAGCGCGGAACGGCTGCGGCTGGGCCTGGCCAAGCTGTCGGCGGAGCAGCACAGCAACGTCGTCTTCTACGCCGGCCCCAAGGGGATACTCGGCATGGGCACCCGCTGGGGCGCCTGGCACCTCGCCGAGGACCTCAAGCCGAAGGAGTCGGGCGGCGAGATCCACCCGTTCCGCAGCTGGGACGTCGTCAAGGCGGTGCACGACCAGCTGCGCATGCTGGAGCGCACCCCGCTGCACACCGGCGGCTTCCCGGCGCCCGCGATAAAGCACTGGATCGTCGCGCCGATAGGCGAGGGCGCGGGCGAGGTCGCCCGGCCCGGCGGCACGGTCGTCGACGGCTATTCCGTACGGGACTTCGAGGTCCAGCGGATCTGCAACGAGCAGCAGTTCGGCGCGGGCAACCGGCACTATCTGGGCGTGCAGTTCACGCTCTGGGACGGCCAGTTGGTCATCACCATGATGATCTCGGTGACCGTGCTGCACGAGACGCTGCGCATCGAGGTCACGGGGCACGCGCTGGGCCCGGTGCACCCGCTGTTCACCAGCAAGCCCGGCCGCCCGAGCAAGACGGTCAGCGGCATGAAGTTCTGGGAGACCAGGGAGAAGCCGCTGCCGCTCGTGCCCTCCCGCGAGGTGGTGCGGCTGGCCGCCCGTGCGCCGTTCACCTGGTATCCGCCGCTCCTCGACGACCTCGGCGGCAAGCTGAAGCTCCCCGAACCCTTCGGGCTGCGGCACGTGTGGGCGGACAAGATGTGGCGGCACCGCTTCATGGCCGACGACGTGCTGCGCGCGGCACCGCCGGTGCTGCGCGTGGTCCACGCGGCCGCGCTGCGGGTGCTGGAGGAGAACAACGTGGACACGACGAGCTTCGCCGGCCGGTCGCTGGCTCTCAGCGGGATGGTGCAGAGCGCGGAGCCGCGGCAGGCGGACGTGTACAACGCCTGACGCGGGCGGCGCGGGCCGGCCGCCGCGGCCCGGTCAGACCGTCATGCCGCCGAGGGCCGCGGGCACCGCCGGGCGGACGCCGCCGTCGTACGCCGTCCAGGCCGCGGCCAGCCGCTCGACGGCCTCGGTGAGCACGTCCGGCGGGGCGCAGAAGTGCAGCCGCAGGTACGGGCCGCTGCCCCCGGCGGCGTCCACGCAGGCACCGGGCAGGACCGCGACCCCGTGCCGGAGCGCCACCTGCGCGAAGGCCACCCCGTCCCCGTACGGCAGCCGCAGCCACACCGTCTGCCCGCCGCGCACCGGCGGGCAGTCCCACGAGGGCAGCAGCCGGGCCAGCTCGGCGCGCAGGTGCTCGTGGGCCCGGCGCAGCTCCGCGCGGCGCCGGGCGAGCAGCGGCCCGTACGCCGCCAGCAGCGAGACGGCGGCGAGCTGGGCGGGTACGTCGGTGCCGAGGTCGTGCACGGCCTTCAGCCGGGCGAGCCGGGTGACCACCCCGGCGGGCGCGCGCACCCAGCCGATGCGCAGCCCGCCCCACACCACCTTGCTGAGCGAGCCGACGCTGATCACCTCGGCGCCGCTGTCCGCGCAGCCGGCCAGCGCCGGCGGCGGCGCGCCGTCGAACGCCAGGTCCGCCACCACCTCGTCGTCCACCAGCGGCACGCCGAAGCGCCCGGCCGCCGCCGCCAGCCGCCGCCCGCGCAGCGGGGGCAGCACGGCGGCGGTGGGGTTCTGGTGCACGGAGCCGACGTACGCCAGCGCCGGCCGGTGCTCCGCCAGCAGCCGCACCGCCGCGTCCACGTCGATCCCGTGCGCCCCCACGGGCACCGGCCGCAGCACCGCGGCGGCCTCCCGGAACAGGTCGAGCGCCCCCGGATACGCCGGCGCCTCGACCAGCACCGGGTCGCCGGGGCCGACGAACAGCCGGGTCAGCAGCGCCAGCGCCTGCTGGCCGCCGGTGGTGACGAGGATCTGCCCCGGCTCGGTGGGGACGCCGCGCTCGGCGTAGCGGGCGGCGACCGCGGCGCGCAGGGCGGGCAGCCCGGCGGGGTGGTAGCCGAGGCCGGTGGCGGGCAGGGCCAGGTCGCGGTACGCCCGGACCAGCTCGGGCGGCGGGCCGTCCGGGGCGGCGCAGCTCAGCAGGATCACGCCGTCGGCCGGCTCCAGCAGGTTGAGGAAGAGCGGGTTCGCGGTCTCCGCCGCCCGCCCCGGCACGAGCGCCGCCTCCGCGACGCGCGTGCCGCTCCCCTGCCGCCGTACGACCCGGCCCTCCTGGCGCAGCACGCCGTACGCCGCGACGACCGTCGTCCGCCCCACGGCCAGCGCCGCCGCGAGCGCCCGCCCCGGCGGCAGCGCCGCGCCGGGGCGCAGCC
>NZ_BAAAPF010000140.1:0-17567 GCF_039531005.1 Streptomyces synnematoformans | reverse complement strand
CGGGGGACGGCGGGCCCGCGGCCGGCGGGGCGTCCGGCGCGGAGCCCGAGGACGCGGCCCCGGTGGAGTTCCGCAAGCCGGCGGACGCCGGGGCGGAGCCTCCGGAAGCGGCCGTTCCGGCCGACGACCACGACGCCGTGCTGCGCCGGCTGCGCGAGCTGGGCGAGTTGCACGCCGCCGGGATACTGACCGACGAAGAGTTCGCAACGGCAAAGCGGGCAATCCTGCAGCGCATGGGCGGCAACGGCTGACAACACGCCTTTCGCGGGCCCTGGTTGGCGAGAACTTGGGCCGGAATTGAATGTTCTACGCTCTTCACTCCAGCCCCACCGGCCCCAATAATCAAGCCCCATGACTATTTACGACTCGATCGGCGGGGAGACGGCGGTCGCCACCGCCGTGGACAACTTCTACGACCGAGTGCTCGACGACCCGGAGCTGCAGCCGTTCTTCGACGGCATCGACGTGCAGCGGCTCAAGCGCCACCAGCGCGCCTTCATAGGCGCCGCACTCGGCGGCCCCGGCGGCTACCAGGGCCGCGGCATGCGCAGGGCCCACGAAGGGCTCGGCATCACCACGGCCCACTTCGAGCGGGTCGTCGACCATCTGACGGCCACCCTCGTCGGCCTCGGTGTGCCGGACGACACCGTGAAGACCATCGGCGGCACCCTGGAGCCGCTGCGCGGGGACATCGCCCAGGAGGCGTAGCGCCGGCCCGGAACTTAACCTGCCCGCATGACCGACTTCGGCGGGCTGCCGCACGTCGCGCCCATGCTGGCGGTCCCCGGCAGCCTGCCGCCGGCCGCCGCGGACCCCTCCTGGGGCTACGAGCTGAAGTGGGACGGCATCCGCGCCGTCGCGTACGCCCCGGGTGACGGCTCGCTGACGCTGCTGTCGCGCAACGACAACGACGTCACCGCCCGCTACCCCGAGCTGGCCCCGCTCGGCGAGGCCCTCGCCGCCGCCGGGCACGCCTGCGTACTCGACGGCGAGATCGTGGCGGTGGCCCCCGACGGCCGGCCCTCGTTCGGCGCGCTGCAGCGCCGCATGAACCTCACCCGCGGCGCCGTCATCGCCCGCCTCGCCGCCGAGGTGCCGGTCGACTACATGGCGTTCGACGTGCCGCACCTCGACGGCGAGTCCACCCTGCGCCTGCCGTACCGCGAGCGCCGCGCGCTGCTCGCCGGCCTGGACGTCGCCGGCCCGCACTGGCGTACTCCTCCGCACTGGGCGGGCGGCGGGGCCGAGGCGCTGGAGATGACCCGGCGGTACGGGCTGGAGGGGCTGCTGGCAAAGCGGCTGTCGTCGCCGTATCTGCCGGGCCGGCGCAGCGACCTCTGGTTGAAGATCAAGAACGTGCGCACCCAGGAGGTCGTCGTCGGCGGCTGGGCGGAGGGCGCGGGCGGCAGGTCGGACGCGATCGGCGCGCTGCTGATGGGGGTGTGGACGAAGGACGGCGGCCTGGCCTACGCGGGCAGCGTGGGCAGCGGCTTCTCGCAGCGTGCGCTGGAGGTGCTGCGGGAGCGGCTCGCGGGGCTGGCCCGGGACACGAGCCCGTTCACGGGCCCGGTCGCCGACCGGCACGTGCGGGCGGCGGGCGCGGTGCACTGGGTGGAGCCGGAACTGGTGGGCGAGGTCGCGTACGGGGAGTGGACGGCGACGGGTGTGCTGCGGCACCCGGTGTGGCGGGGGCTGCGGCCGGACAAGAGCCCGGAGGAGGCGCGGGCGCCGGAGGAGGGGGCGCGGGCGCCGGAGGAGGGGGCGTAGGCGGGCGTATACGGGCGCGGGGCACGTGCCCGTACGGCACCCCGGGACCTCGGCCGCCGCCCGCCGCCGCGCGCCCGACGTGCCGTGCCCCGTCCCCGTGCCCGGCGCCCCGAGCACGCCGGGCACACGGGCGGGCCCGCCCGCACCGGGGCACGCCGCGCCGCCTGTGCCGCACGCGGCCGGGGCGTGCCCGTACCGCCGGTGGACGGCTGTGCGGACACGCCCGCGGTCCGGCAGCGGGGATCGTTCGCTGTCCGCGGCCCCGGCGCGCGCCGCGCCGCTGACCCTGCGGAGTGGGCCCGCTGCTGTGACCCTGCCGAACGTGTCGGTCGTTTCCACTGTCCCACGAATGGGCTAATCCGGCATTTCCGGCAGGTCGAAGTGCTCGCTCAGCAGCGGCTCCAGCAGGTCCCCGTACTCCCGGACGCGCCCCTGCACGTCGCCGGGGAGGAAGACCAGCTCGTCCGGATCCGCGCAGTCCTCCACCTCGCCCCAGGTCAGCGGGGTGGAAACGGTCGGCCGGGCCTTCGCGCGCAGCACGTACGGGGCGACGGTGGTCTTCGCGCGCGAGTTCTGGCTCCAGTCGACGAAGACCTTGCGCGGCCGCAGCTTTCTGGCCATCCGGTGCAGGATCAGCTCCGGATTCTCCTCCTCCAGCCGCCGCGCCAGGGCCTTGGCGTACGCGCTGGCGGCCTCGGCGGAGGCGGGCGCGAGGGGCACGTACAGGTGCAGGCCCTTCGACCCGGACGTCTTCGGCCAGGCGTCGAGCCCGTCCGCGCGCAGCGCGTCGCGCAGCAGCAGCGCGGCGCGGCAGCACTCCACGACCGTGGCCGGCGGGCCGGGGTCGAGGTCGAACACGATCCGGTCGGCGGGCCGGTCGTCCGCCCTGACCCGCACCGGCTTCCTCCCGCCCCTGCCGTCGAGCGCCTTCCACTGCGGTACGTGCAGCTCCAGCGCCGCCAGGTTCGCCGCCCACAGCAGGGTCGGCAGGTCCTGGACGAGGACGTGGTGCACGGTGCTGCGGGTCATCTCGACATCGGCCGCCCTCACCCATTCAGGCGTGCCCGCCGGGGCGTTCTTGGCGAAGAACCGCTCCCCCTCCACGCCGTCCGGGAAGCGGAGGAAGGAGGCGGCCCGGTCGCGCACGTGCGGCAGCAGGACGTCGGCGACTTGGGCGTAGTAGTGCAGTGCCTCGCCCTTGGTGAAGCCGTACTCCGGCCAGAGCACCTTGTCCAGGTTGCTGAGCTTCAGGCGGCGGCCTTCGACCTCGGTGACCGGCATATGCTGAACCTCCGGGAGAGAGGACATATGGATGAAATCTATATGGAAGGGTGCGATCTCCTTCGGGCTGGTCAGCATTCCCGTCCAGCTGTACTCCGCCACCGAGGAGCACGGCGTGTCCTTCCGGCAGGTGCACGCCGAGGACGGCGGCCGGATCCGCTACCGGCGGTTCTGCGAGCTGGAGGACCGCGAGGTGCAGTACGCCGACATCACCAGGGCGTACGAGACGGCCGACGGCGAACTCGTCGTGCTCACCCCCGACGACCTCGCCCAGCTGCCGCTGCCCAGCAAGAAGATCATCGACGTGGTGGGGTTCGAGGAGGCCGGCCGCTTCGATCCCATCCAGTTCTCCCGCGCGTACTACGTGAAGCCCGTCGACGCCGCGGCCGCCAAGCCGTACGTCCTGCTGCGCGAGGCGCTGACGCGCTCGGGGCGGGTGGCGGTGGTCAAGGTCGCGCTCCGCAACCGCGAGGCGCCCGCGCTGGTGCGGGTGCTGGCGGAAGAGGGCGTGCTCGTCCTGCACACGATGCTGTGGCCCGACGAGGTGCGCTCGGCGCAGTCGGTGGCGCCGGACGAGAAGGTGACGGTGCGCCGGCAGGAACTGGACATGGTCGACTCCCTCATGGACGCGCTGGGCGGCTACGACCCGGACGAGTTCACGGACGAGTACCGCGAGGCGGTCGAGGCACTCGTCGCGAGCAAGGAGGGCGTCGCGCCGCTGCCGGCGGAGGAGCGCGGCGAGGAGCGGGGGCAGGTCATCGACCTGATGTCGGCGCTGGAGGCGAGCGTCAAGGCGGCGCAGGACAAGCGCGGGGGGACGCCGCGGAAGAAGGAGGCGGCGAAGAAGACGACGAAGAAGAAGGCGGCCGGGAAGACGGCGGCGAAGAAGACCGCGGGCAAGAAGACGGCCGCCAAGAAGACCGCGAGCAAGAAGACCGCGGCCAAGAAGACGACGAAGAAGCCGGGCAAGGCGGCGTGAGAGGGCCGGCCCGGCCGTCACGCGCGCGAATACCGTGCGCCTGCCCGTCTCCGCCCCGTCCGGCGCACCGGGCGGGGGCCCGCACCTTCGCGGACCCCCGCCCGTGCTCGGTCGGTTCAGTCGTCCGGCCGGGCGCCGTCAGAACCAGCGGCCCCGGCCCTTGCCCTCTCCGATGTCCTCGGCCGCGCCCGGGGTGTCGGCGCCCTCGGGCGCGGCGGCGTGGCCGTGTTTCCCGCCGGTCTCCGAGCGCTGCTCCTGCTGCTCCTGCTGCCCGTACCGGATGCCCCCGCGCCGCAGGTCGTAGCCCTCCTGCACCTCGCGGACGCTCATCGCGGAACCCGCGCCGGAGGGCACGTTCTCGACGATCTCCTCGGTCTTGAGCACGGTCTCGAACGTCTGGGTGTCCTCGACCCGCCTGGTGCCGATGTCGGCCACCGCGTAGGGCTCGGACACCTTGTGGACGACGACCTCGGCGTTCTCGCCGTAGAGCGGCACCTTCACGCTGCGCTCCACGAACTCGTGGTGGTCGCCGGCGACCAGGTTGCCCTCCTTGCCGTCCACGTCGCTGCGCCGCACGACGCACTCGTCGTGCCCGCGGGTGACCTCGAACCGCTGCGCCGACTCCCGCACCCGGATCGCGACCTCGGCCTCGCCCATCGGCTGCCGCTGGTCGACGGGCTCGACCTGCAGGCGCTCGCGGTACGCCACGACACGCTGCTCCTCCGCCGCGCCGCCCCGCTGCTCGCGCTCCGGTTGCTGTCCGCGCCGGCCCATCGTCTCGCCCTGGCCGCCGCCACCCGCCGCAGCGGCGGCGTCGGTCTCGCGCCCTACCCCCGCGGCTTTCGCGGCCTTGCCACTGCCGCCCCTGGCTGTGTTCCTGTCGGTCTGCACTGTTCCTCCCGCTGGATGGTGCGTGCAGGGATAGAAGCGGTTCGCCGACTTGTTCGACGAAACCGGCATATCACCATGTAACGCCTCCTCCGTTCAGGTGTCGACCGGAGGGAGTAATCAGCAGGTGGTACGCCGCTCAGCCGTCCGCCGCACCGGAACCGTCACCCCGGCCGGGCCGCCCCGCACGCCTGCGCAGCCGCGCCCGGCCGACCTCGCGCAGTTGCGGATCGGCGTCGATGGCCTGGTCCCGCTCGTCCTCGTACGCGTCCCGCGCCGCCCCGGGCCTGTCGGCCCCGGTGGGCGCGGGGGGTGTGGCGGGGGTGGCGGGCTCCCGGCCGTGCCCGGGCTCGGTACGCCGCCCACGGCGGCCGTCGCCGCGGCCGCTGCCGCCCGCCGGGCGCCTGTCGGTGTGCACGGTGCGCCTCCCGCCGGAGAGTAGGGATCACTCGCGGCCCCCTCCCCCGGAGGTGCGAACCGGGGGAAGTCCGGCAGTTCCATGAAAGCCCGCGGCGCGGGGGGTGTCGACCGGAAGGGTGAACGCCGGCGTGCGGGACGTGCGCGTCCGCGATGTCAGTGGGTGCTGAGAGCATGCGGTCATGGAGCCGTCAGAGATCATTCAAGCGTTGTGGGACCGCATGCAGGCGCGGGACTGGAGCGGCGTCGGTGAGCTTCTCGCCGCCGACGTCGTCGTCGAATGGCCGGTCAGCGGCGAACGGATCACCGGCCGGGACAACTACGTGGGCGTCAACGCGGAGTACCCGGAGGGCTGGTCGATCCGGGTGCTGCGGATCGTGGCCGCGGGCGAGGAGGTCGTCTCCGAGGTGGAGGTGCCGCACGAGACGATGGGCGTGCACAGAGTGGCCTCGTTCTGGACGGTGCGGTCGGGCCGGGTCGTGGCCGCCCGGGAGTACTGGAACGAGCTGGGCTCGGACCCCGCACCGGAGTGGCGGGCGAAGTTCGTGGAGCGCCTGTGACGGATCACCCGCAGGGAACGTCCCCACCCCGGCGCCCGCCCGAGGCGACGACGGGCCTTCACCCTGCCCCACCACCGGAAAGCCGTCATTCCGCAAAAGCAGAGTCCTCGTCGGCGAACCGACGAGGACTCACGAACGGTCGAGGCTAGGGGCGCTGCTTCAAGCGGTCGACGACCCCCCAGTCCGCCACGTAGGACCGCTGGACACACTTCTTACCGGAGGCCGTGGTGCAACCTGTCCGGAAGCCCAGGTATTCGTACGTCTGCGCGTCGAAGATGGCGTACTGCTCCTGTCCCGGCTTCTGCTTCGGTTCTCCGGGCGGGGCCTTCGCGTACGCGATCCCCACGCCGGCCCGCCCCCGCGCGTCCTTCATCCCCGGGACCACCTTCATGTCCGGGATCAGCGCCAGCGCCTCGTACGCCGCCGGGCGCAGCCCAGGTGGCAGCACCGGATCCTTGAGCAGCGCGGTGAGGCTGAACGCCAGGTCCCACCAGCGTTCGTCCCCGAGCTCGCTGATCGACTCCGGCGGGGTCCGGTCCCCGGTCATCGCCAGGAGCAGCTTCTCCGGGTCGGTGGGGAGCTTCTCCAGCTCGCTCCACGTCTGCGGCGGCCACACGCCGTGGCCCTTCTTCACGGGCTCCTCCCAGAACACCTGGCCGCGCTCCATGGTCAGGGAGCGCTTGGAGCCGTCCACCGAGTTCCACATCTCGTCCACGAACGTCGTGACCTCGCCGGTGCCCTGCTCCGTCTCCGTGATGATCCGCTTCCAGTAGATGAACTGGTCGTCGCGCGGCACCACGGGCTTCTCGTGCTTGCTCTCCCACACCGCCGCGGCGTTCAGCACCTTCGCGGCGCGGGTGTTGACCATCCGCGGGGCGTCTGCGTCCTCGCCGGCGATCAGCACCGCCGTCCCCGTCACCGCCGTGAAGACCACCGCGGCTGTCGCGATGCGCAGCGCGTTGCGGCGGCCGGGGCGGGCGGGGCGGGCGGCGGCGGGGTGCCGCTGCCGGTCCGCGTGCACGATCGTGTTGAGCAGTCGGTGCCGGGCCTGCGCCCGGGCCGGCTCCGTGAGGGGGGCCGCGTCCGCGTCCCAGTCCCGCAGGAGTTCGAGTTCGTCAGTCATGGTCGGATGCCTCTCGCAGTGCCGTCGGATCGGATCCGCCCAACGCATCGCGTAGCTTGCTACGAGCCCGGTGCAGCCGTGATCTGACCGTGCCGACGGGTACACCGAGGGCCTGGGCCACCTCCTCGTAACCGAGGCCACCCCACGCCACCAGCAGCAGTACGTCCCGGTGCCGCGCGGGCAGCGCGCCCAGCGCCGCCGCCAGCTCGCGGCGTACGGACTGTGCCCCCACCCGGGCCGCGGCCCGGTCGGCCAGCGGCTCCTCGTGATCGGCGGGAGCCGGGACCCGGGCCAGGGCCTTGAAGCGGCGCGCCTCCGCCCGCCGGTGCCGGCCGACGAGGTTGGTCGCTATGCCGAACAACCAGGGTCGGGCGTCGTTGCTCGTGGCCCGCGCCGGGTCGTACCGGTGCCGCTGCTGGAAAGCAGTGGTGAAGGTCTCCGCCATGAGGTCGTCGGCCGGCTCGCCGCCGAGCCTGCGGGCCAGATAACGGTGTACCGCATCCGCGTGCCGGTCGAAGAGCACGGCGAATGCCTCGGGCTCATCCCCGGACCGCGCAATCACCGAGGCATCACTCTCCGCCGCCGTGCGGACGCCTGGCTCGACGGTCATCGGGGCTCCTCTCGTCCAAGGGACGCTTCGAACGCTTGGGCTTTCACCTCTCCTTCGCCCGTCGTGCCCGACGAGTTCCTTCGGGGCCGAGGACCCGGTCGGTCATGAGGAGGTTCGGCTGCGATGGCACCGGCTTCCCCGTGTGGGACGAGGCGCTTGTTCGCGCTGTTGGGGCCGACCGATGCGCTCGCCAGCTGCGCGGATCGCCCGGTCGAGGTCGTGCTGCGGCATCTGCGGCGACGGGCCGGCCGCCTGCTGATCCGGGAGAGCCACCATGGCATGATGCGGCCCATGGCCGGAAGAGACCGCGAGGCCGGGCGTCGAGCCGTCGACGAGCTGGTAGTACGCACCGGACGCAAAGATGATCTTCCTGAGCTGGTGCGGATCTACAACCACTACGTCACCCACTCGATCATCACCTTCGATACCCAGCCGGTCACGGTGGAGAGCCGCTTGCAGTGGTTCGAGAGATTCTCCGACACGGGCCCGCACCAGCTGTTCGTGGCCACTACCGGCGACCGGGTACTCGGGTGTGCCTCAAGCAGTCCCTACCGGACGCATCCGGCCTTCGACGAAACGGTTGAACTGGGCATCTACGTGGATCCCGATGCGCGGGCCGCTGGGATCGGTTCGGCGCTGTACCGCACCCTCATCGAAACGCTGTGCGCGCAGCCGGTCCATGTCGCGCTGGCCGGCATCGCACTTCCCAATGATGCTTCGGTGGCTCTGCACCGTAAGTTCGGCTTCACCGACGTGGGCACCTTCGACGAGTACGCCACGAAGAACGGCGGTTACATCAGCTCGGTCTGGATGCAACTGCGCCTGCCCCCTTCGGGCTGACCCCGTGCCCGAGGGCGGCTCGGGCACGCGACGATCCCCCGGGGCGCGCACGGGCGCCCCGCCGCTCAGCGCCGTATCTTGCGCACCGCGCGGCGGGCCACCTCCCGTACCAGGTCCTTCGCCGGTACGTTGCGCACCGGCCGGTCCGCCAGCGCCGCGTGGGCCTCCGGCACCGCCGGGGCCGGTGCCGGCGGAGGCGTCGCCTTCGCCGCCAGCGCGGCCGAGGCCAGTATCCCGCCGAGCACGGCCTCCGTGGCCGCCTCCGTCGGGATCTCCCGCGGCGCCGCCGGCTCCGCCGGGCTGCTCGGCCGCCGGGCCAGCGCGGCCAGGTCGCCCACGACCCGTACCCCCGACGCCTCGACGCCCGCGACGACCCGTTCGGCGACCTCCGCCACCGCCTCCTCCGCCCACTCCGGGGTGGTGATACGCGGCTCGCCGGGCGCCGGCTCGTACGACTGGAGCCGCGGCACCACGCCCTCGCGGATCACCTTGCCCTGCCGGTACCTGCTCCAGTTGCGGTCCCGGAGCTTGCGGTTGAGCTGCAGCAGCAGCTCCGCCTCGCTCTGCGTGAGCGAGGAGTTCCCGTGCCGCTCCTCCGGTTCCAGCAGGCCTTCGGGCAGGTCGAGCAGCTGCTCGAAGACGCGGAACTGCCACAGCGGCTCGGACTCGTCGACCACGACCGCGGTCGTGTTCTCCGGGCCCGCGGCCGCCGCCCACCGCTCGACCAGCTCGTCGTGGCGCTGCAGGTGCCAGAAGTCGGGGGTCGGCTCGCGGTACGGGGGCTTGCGCAGCATGCCGTCAAGCCAGGTCTCGTACGAGTCGCAGAGGCCGTGCTTGACGTACTGCTGCCAGTGCGACGGCATGATCTTGCGCAGCGGGCGCAGCGTGACGACGACGTGCACGCTGCCGCCGTCGCCCGCCAGCTCCTTCACCGCCGCCTGCGCGGCCTCGGCGGAGGCGGTCGCGAAGAACTCGCTGCTCGCGAAGAACCGCTGCTCGCCGGACTCGGCCGCCTCCTTGCAGAACGCCTCCCACGGCTCCCGCTCCGCCGGTGTCGGGTCCGCCTTGGCGACCGCGATCGCCGGGTCCTTCGCCTGGCGGCCGGCCTTCGAGTACACGACGCCGTGCTTCCGCAGGGTGCCGCGCGCCCGGTGGCAGGCGCCCTGGAGGGCGGTGGTGCCCGTCTTGTGCGGGCCGATGTGGAGGAGCCGCGTGCCCGGGGGCGTGGGGGCGGTGAGTCGCTCTCCCTGCATGGAGGGGCCTTTCGTGTCCGGAGGGGGGCCTCGATTCTGCGACAGCGTGACCACCGGCCGGTGAGGTGAAGTCAAACAGTGGGCAAACAACACCCCCCGGGGGCCGCCGCCGGCCCGCCTGTCCCGGGGCCAGGCGGAGAGCCTCAGCCGGACTCCCTGACCACCAGCCGCGGCGTCGTCACCACCGGGTCCTGGCGCTCCGGGCCGCCCCCGAGGCGGTGGAGCAGCATCCGGGCCATCGACGTGCCCATCCCCTCGACGTCCTGGTGCACCGTCGTCAGCGGCGGCTCCGTCCACGTCGCCGGCTCCAGGTCGTCGTAGCCGACGACGGCGACGTCGTCCGGGACGCGGCGGCCGTGGGCGCGCAGGGTGCGCAGGGCGCCGGTGGCCATGAGGTCGGAGGCGGCGAACACGGCGTCGAGGGCGGGGGCCCTGGCCAGCAGCTCGGCCATGGCGCGCTCGCCGCCGGCCGGGGTGAAGTCGCCCTCGGCGACCAGTTCCGGACGGCCCGGTCCCGGGTGCCCCGGCTCCGGGTCCCCGGGCCCGCCGTACGACGCCCCTCCCCCGCCGGCGTCACCGGCGTCGCCGGCCGCACCGCCCGCCGCCAGCGCCGCCCGGTACCCCGCCAGCCGGTCCACCGCCGACGTCTGATCCAGCGGCCCCGCGATGTGCCCGATCCGCCGCCGCCCCCGCCCCAGCAGGTGCCGCACCGCCAGCTCCGCGCCCGCCCGGTTGTCGGTGTCCACGTACAGCAGCCCCGGCTCCGCCGCCGCCCCCGGCCAGCCCGGCCGGCCGCCGTAGACCACCGGCAGCCCGGCCTCCGCGGCCATGCCCGGCAGCGGGTCGTCGCGGTGCAGCGAGAACATCAGCGCGCCGTCCACGTGCCCGCCGGCCAGGAACCGGCCGATGCGGGGGTAGTCCTCCCGGTCCGCGACGTAGAGCAGCACCAGCTGCGTGTCCGCCGCGGCCAGCGCCCCGCTGATCCCGCGCAGCTGCCGGGCGAAGAACGGGTCGGAGAAGACCCGGCTCTCGGGCTCCGCGATGACGACGGCGACCGCACCCGTGCGCCGGGTGACGAGCGTGCGCGCGGCCTGGTTCGGTACGTAGCCGAGTTCGGCCACGGCGCGGTGCACGCGCTCGCGCAGCGTCTCGCGCACCCCCGCGCCGCCGTTGACCACGCGGGACACCGTGGCCCGCGACACTCCGGCGCGGGCGGCGACGGCCTCCAGCGTGGGGCGGTTCCCGGACACCTCAACTCCTCTTCACTCGGTGGGCCTTGACAGTAGCCCGCCCACTCGGCAGTGTGCCTCAACACAACCTGAGAGCGCTCTCAAAGGGGCGCATCCCCAGGGGAGAACTCCTCATCCCCCCACACTCCCGAGGAGCAGCCAGATATGCATGCACTACGACGACGGTGGCGCAGGAGCCTGCTGTGCGCGGTCGCGGCGCTGGCCGCGGTCAGCGCCCTGACCCTGCCCTCCGCAACCGCCGGCGAGGACGGCGGAGGCGACCCGGCGCCCCTCGCCGAGGTCTTCCGCGACGACTTCGACGGCGCCGCCGGTTCCCCGCCGGACGCCGCCGACTGGATCGTCGACACCGGCACGTCCTACCCCGGCGGCCCGGCCAACTGGGGCACCGGGGAGATCCAGACGTACACGGACAGCCCCGAGAACCTCCGGAAGGACGGCAACGGCAACCTCACCATCACCCCGCGCCGCGACGCCTCCGGCGGCTGGACGTCCGCCCGCATCGAGACGCAGCGCACCGACTTCGCCGCCCCCGCCGGCGGCGTGATGCGCATCGAGGCCCGTATCCACATGCCGGACATCACCGGCGCCGAGGCTCTCGGCTACTGGCCGGCGTTCTGGACGCTGGGCGACGCCTACCGCGGCAACTACTGGAACTGGCCGGGCATCGGCGAGTTCGACATCATGGAGAACGTCAACGGCGTCAACAGCGTCTGGGGCGTCCTGCACTGCGGCACCGCGCCCGGCGGCCCGTGCGACGAGAACAACGGCCTGGGCGCCTCCCGCGCCTGCCCGGGCACCAGCTGCCAGTCCGGCTTCCACGAGTACGCCCTGGAGCTGGACCGCTCCGGCCCGGTCGAGGAGCTGCGCTGGTACGTGGACGGCCAGCAGTACCACTCCGTCAACGCCGACCAGGTCGGCGCCGGGACCTGGGCGGACCTCGCCCACCACGGCCACTTCGTCCTCCTCAACGTGGCCATGGGCGGCGCCTTCCCCGACGGCGTCGCCGGCCACGCCACCCCGACCGACGCCACCCGGCCGGGAGTGCCGATGGTCGTCGACTACGTGTCCGTCGAGCAGTCCGGAGGTGCCGCCCAGTGATCTCGCGACGCAGGCTGCTGGGTGGTCTGGCCGTCGCGTCCGCCGCCGCGGGGACACCCCTGGTGCTCTCCGCGGCGCGGGCGGGCGGCGCCGCCGCGGCCCTCGACGTGACCGTCGTCAACAGGACCGGCGCGTACGAGAACTCCTCGATCAGCATCTACGTCGTCGGCAACGAGGGCGGCCGGCAGGTCCGCCTCACCCCGGACGGGACGCTGGCGCCCGTCTCGCTCGACGACAACGGCCCCGACGGCTACACCGACTACGCCCTCCCCTTCGCCGGCAGCGGCGACACGACCCTGACCCTGCCCCACATGTCCGGCCGCCTCTACGTCGCCCTCGGCGGCAAGCTCAAGATGAAGGCGGTCACGGACGGCGCCGGCAACGCGGCGCTCGCCTACCCCGCCGGCTGGGTGTCCACCGACCCCAACTACCCGCTGGTACACGACTGCATGGAGTTCACGCACAACGACGCCGGCATGTTCTGCAACACCACCATGGTCGACATGTTCAGCGTGCCGATGTCCATCCACCTGACGGGCGAGGCCGACCAGACGGTCGGGACGATCAAGGAGGGCGGCCGCCAGCGGGCGTTCGACACCCTGGCCGGCACCGAGGGGTTCGACCGGCTGGTGGACGCGGACGGGCTACGCGTCGTCGCGCCCGGGCACGGTCTGGACGCCGGGCTCTTCGACAGCGCGTATCTCGACGGGTACGTGGACGAGGTCTGGTCGGCGTACGCGGGCAGGGACCTGAGGGTCACCACGAACGCCGGGACCTTCACCGGCCGCGTCGCCGGCGACCGGCTGGCGTTCACCGGCCCCGCCGACGTGGCCTTCGACCGGCCGTCCACCCGCGACGTGCTGTTCTGCGACGGGACGCTCGCCGCCCCGAACGACGGCACCACCGGCCCGGTCGCCGCCGTCCTCGGCGCGGCGCTGAACCGCAGCACGCTGCGCGACCACGCCGACCAGCCGGTCACCGACGCCGCCGCCTTCTACGGCACCGACATCTCAAACCACTACGCACGGGTGATGCACGAGGTGTCGGCGGACGGGCGGGCGTACGGGTTCGCCTTCGACGACGTCTCCGGCTTCGCGTCGTACATCGAGGACCGGGCGCCGCAGCGGCTCACGCTGACGCTGACGCCCTTCTGACACCCCACGGGCGCCGGCGGGGGGCAGCGGGAGCCCGCCGGCGCCCCGGGGGCCGCGGGGATCCGCGGCGGGCCGGGGGCTGCCCGGTGGTCAGGGCCGGGCAGCCCTCGGACAGCGGTCCGCGGCCGCCTCCCGCGGATCCCCGACCGCAGGCGGCCTCACGCGGGCCGCGCCGGGTTACGCTCGTACGGGTCCGGCGATCACGGCGCGGAGGGGGTCCGTACGGCATGGACGGCACGGTCACGGCGGTCTGCAGCAGCGGCGACCACACCTTCCGCAAGCCGCCCCGCGAGTCGGTCACCCTCCTCGCCGGGCTCGGGGTGGAGGGCGACGTGCACGCCGGCGTCACGGTCCGGCACCGCTCCCGGGTCGCCCGCGACCCCTCCCAGCCGAACCTGCGGCAGGTGCACCTCATCCACGAGGAGCTGTTCGCCGAGGTCGCCGCGGCGGGCTTTCCGGTACGCCCCGGTGAGCTGGGCGAGAACATCACCACCCGCGGCATCGACCTGCTCGGCCTGCCCACCGGCACGCACCTGCACCTCGGCGCGGAGGCGGTGGTCGAGATCACCGGGCTGCGCAACCCCTGCGTCCAGATCGACGGCTTCCAGGACGGTCTGCTCCAGCAGGTCGTGGGGCGGGACGCCGCGGGGAACGTGGTGCGCAAGGCGGGCGTGATGAGCGTGGTGCTGACGGGCGGTGCGGTACGTCCCGGCGACCCGGTCGCCGTGGTGCTGCCGGACGCCCCGCACCACCCGCTGCAGCCGGTCTGACCACCCGCGCCCGCGCCGCCGGCGGCGGCGTCCGGCTCCCCCGTGGCGCCCACGATGACGCGCCCGAGCGGCCTGTCCGAATTATGGTGAGATGCGTGCCCCATCGCTTCCTGCACGCCGACGACGCCGAGGACGCCCCCCTCCGCACCGCCCTCCGCCGGCTGCGCGCCGCCGAGGACGTGCCCGCGGCGTTCCCGCCCGAGGTGCTCGCCGAGGCCGAGCGCGCCGCGAAGGCGCCCCGGCTGCCCGTGCGGGACGTGACCGACATCCCGTTCTACACCGTCGACCCGCCCGGCTCCCGCGACCTCGACCAGGCCGTGCACCTCGCCCGCCGGGGCGGCGGCGGCTTCCGGGTCCGCTACGCCATCGCCGACGTCGCCGCGTTCGTCTCCCCCGGCGGTGCCGTCGACGCCGAGGCGCACCGCCGCGTGACCACGCTGTACTTCCCCGACACCCGCGTGCCCCTGCACCCCGAGCGGCTCTCCGAGGGCGCCACCAGCCTGCTGCCCGACCAGACCGCCCCCGCGCTGCTCTGGGAGCTGGACCTCGACTCCGGCGGGCAGCTCGCCGAGGTCAGGGTCGCCCGCGCGCTCGTACGCAGCCGGGCCCGGCTCGACTACGTCGGCGTGCAGCAGGCCATCGACGAGGGCACGGCCGAGGAGCCGGTCGCGCTGCTGCGCGACGTCGGGCTGCTGCGCGAGGAGCTGGAGCGCGAGCGCGGCGGGATCTCGCTGGGCGTACCGGAGCAGGAGGTGGTGCAGCGGTACGGCGGCTACACGCTGGAGTACCGCGCCCCGCTGCCCGCCGACAGCTGGAACGCCCAGCTGTCCCTGCTCACCGGAATGGCCGCCGCGGACCTCATGCTCGCCTCCGGCACCGGCATCCTGCGCACCCTGCCGCCGGCGCGGCGCGACGCCCTGACGTATCTGCACCGGGTGGCCCGCGCGCTGGACGTCGACTGGCCCGAGGGGCTGGACTACCCCGAGCTGGTCCGCTCGCTCAACCCGCAGATGGCCAACCACGCGGCGTTCCTGCAGCAGTGCACCACGCTGCTGCGCGGCGCCGGGTACACCGTCTTCGACGGCCGGCCGCCGGGGCGGCGGGACGCGGTGCACGCCGCCGTGGCCGAGGAGTACGCGCACTGCACGGCGCCGCTGCGGCGGCTGGCCGACCGGTACGCCGGGGAGCTGTGCCTGGCGGCGGTGGCCGGCGAGCCGGCGCCGGAGTGGGTGCGGGAGGCGCTGGACGGCCTCCCGGGGCTGATGGCGGAGGGCGCGCGGCGGGCGGCCCGGCTGGAGCGGGAGTGCGTGGACCTGGTCGAGGCGGCGCTCATGAGCGGACGGGTCGGGGAGATCTTCGACGGGCACGTGGTGGAGGTGGACGAGCGCCGTCCGACGCGGGGCACGGTGCAGCTCTACGAGCCGGCGGTCATCGGCCACGTGGAGGCGGGCGGCGCGGCGGGCGCGGGCGGCGCGGCGGGCACCGCGGCGACCAGGAGCGCCGGTGCGGGGTCGGCGGCCGACGCCGCGGACCCGCCCGGGGACCTGGAGCCGGGCGAGTCGCACATCCCGTACGTGGTGCTGCGCACCGGCGAGTGCTTCGACCACCCCTCGCTGGACACCGGCGTCGAGTCGGTCGAGACGCGCCCGTGCGACGGCCCGCACGACGGCGAGATCATCGGCAACCGCACGCTCAGCGGCGACTTCGCCGACGGCGACGCGCTCGACGAGCAGGCGCTGGGCCTGTGCCAGCGGGCGGCGGAGAAGAAGCTGGAGACGATGCCGGCCGACGGGCGGCACTACTTCTACTACGCGCTCTATCCGACGCTGACGACGTACGAGTACCAGAGCCAGGACGAGATCTCCTGCGCGCTGACGCTCAGCACCGAACCGGACGGCCCGAAGCTCACCGCGCCGCTGCCGTGAACTCCCGTTGACGCACGCCCCTCCCGCGGGTGGCGCGCGGGCCGCAACTCGGCTGCGGCATTGCGTGCCCCGGCGCCGCCCGCCGCCGTAGGGTGGCCGCATGACGACCCATGCGAAGCGGGAACGGCTCCTCCTCGCCGATCTGCTGGAGAGCGCGGGGCCCGAGGCGCCGACGCTGTGCGCGGGCTGGACGACGTACGACCTGGCCGCGCACGTGGTGGTACGCGAACGCCGGCAGGACGCGGCGGGCGGCATCCTGTTCAAGCCGCTGCAGAACCGGCTGGAGCGCGTGCAGGCGGAGTTCCGGCAGAAGCCGTACGAGGAGCTGGTGCAGCTCATCCGCAGCGGGCCGCCGCGGTTCTCGCCGTTCGCGCTGAAGCAGGTCGACGAGGCGGCGAACGTCGTGGAGTTCTACGTGCACGCCGAGGACGTCCGCCGCGCGCAGCCCGGCTACGCGCCGCGGGAGCTGGACGCGGTCTTCTCCGACACGCTGTGGCAGCGGCTGGAGCGCAGCGCCCGGATGGTGGGCCGCAAGTCGCCCGTCGGGCTGGTGCTGCGCCGGCCGGACGGGCAGACGGCGGTGGCCCACCGGGGCGCGCCGGTGGTCACGGTGACCGGGGAGCCGGCGGAGCTGCTGCTGTTCGCCACCGGGCGGCAGGAGGCGGCGCAGGTGGAGCTGGAGGGCGACAAGGACGCCGTGGCGCAGGCGTACGAAGCGCCGCTCGGCATCTGACGCCGCACCGCGGCGGGTGGTGCCGGACGGCGTCCGGCGGCCCGTCGCGGCCGGCCGCCGCCGGGCGGCCGCCGTAACGCGGGTGCACGCGGAGCGGACGCATATCGCCGGCGTATGGAAAACCGCATACGCACCGGCAACGCCGCGCCGCCTTCACTGGCGGCATGACTCGCACCCGACGATCGGCGCGACCGCGCCACCACCGGATTCGCACCTTCGCGGGCGCCGGCGTGATCGCCGTCATCGCGGCGGTCGTCGTGCCCCTCGGCTACCGGTCGATGGAGACGCCGTCCGGCACCGCCGCCCCGGCTGACTCCGCCGCCCCGGTCACCCCGGACGCGTCGGCCCCGGTACCCCGGACGTCCTCCCCGCGCCGGGAGCACGGCGGCCCGGTCGGCGAAGCCGACGGTGTCGTCCCCGACGGCACGACGGTCTTCGACGACGCGACTCCGGCCGTGGCGGAACTCGACGCCGAACTGCTCGATGCGCTGCGCGAGGCGGCGGCGGACGCCGCCGCCTACGGAGTCGGGTTCCAGGTCAACAGCGGCTGGCGCTCCGCCGCGTACCAGGAGCGGCTGCTGCGCGAGGCGGTCGCGGAACACGGCTCGGTGGCGGAGGCCGCCCGGTGGGTGGCCACTCCCGAGACGTCTCCGCACGTGTCGGGCGACGCCGTGGACATCGGGGGATCCGACGCGCAGACATGGCTCTTCGAGCACGGCGCCGCCTACGGGCTGTGCCCGGTGTACCGGAACGAGCCCTGGCACTACGAGCTGCGCACCGAGGCGGTCGACGGCCGCTGCCCGCCCATGTACGCCGACCCCACCCACGACCCGAGGATGCAGAGGTGAGCGAGCACGTGGCGACGGGGTCGCCGGCGCAGGACGACACCGTCGAGATCGAACCGGCCGGCGGCGACCGC
>NZ_BAAAPF010000139.1:0-17567 GCF_039531005.1 Streptomyces synnematoformans | reverse complement strand
TTGGTAGAATGTTTTGTCTTCCTAAGACCGCTTGGCCTCCGACTTCTTCCGCCGGCCCGGCGACCCGGCCCGCGAGGCGGCGGAACGGCTGGTGGAGTGCCCGGCGCTGCGCCGTTACGCCCGCGGTCTGGTGCGCCGGGTGATCGCGCTGGAGCGCGGCCGGCCGGCGCGGTCCCGGGTGGCCAACAGGCGCAACAGCGCGCTCACCGCGCACCGCTGCGACCGCGACCCGGTGGCGGAGCTGCGTGCCCTGGTCGACGGGCTGCACGCCGACCTCGCCCGGCTGGAGAACCTCCCATGACAGAACCGGCCCCGGCCGCGCCGCCGGCCCGCTGCCCCCACCGCAGGTACTCCGGCGCCGACTGCGCCGGCGAGCTGCTGGCCGCGGGCTACTGCGGACGCTGCGGCCGGCACCGCGACCAGCCGCCGCTGCCCGAGCCGGACGGCGGCCCGGCCAGGCCGCTGGTGCTGCCCGAGCTGCCCGCGGACGACGCGTACGACTCGGTGCTCCCGGAGAACGCGCCGCTGGCGTACGGCAAGCGCTGCGGCAACAAGGCGTGCGGCGCGCTGCTGGCGCCGCCGCTGGTGGAGCCGCCGGTGCCGAACGAGGGCCACTGCCCGGCGTGCGGCCACCGCTACTCGTTCGTGCCGCGGCTGCGCGAGGGCGACATGCTCGGCCAGTACCGGGTGCGCGGCTGCCTGGCGCACGGCGGCCAGGGCTGGGTGCACCTCGCCGAGAACACCCGCCTCGACGACACCCAGGTGGCGGTCAAGGAGCTGCTGAACCGGCACGACGAGCAGCTGGCCGAGCTGGCCGAGAGCGAGCGCCGCTACCTCATCGCGCTCGACCACCCCGACATCGTGCGGATCCTCGACTACCTGCGCGAGGAGCGGGGCGGCGCCGAGCAGCCGATGACCTACATCGTCATGGAGTACGTCGGCAGCAACACCCTGGAGAAGATCGTCGCGGAGGTGCGCCGCGGCCGGCGCGGGCTCGACATCGAGGAGGTCGCCACCTACGGCTGCCGGATCCTCGACGCGCTGGACCACCTGCACCGGCGTACGGACCCGATCGGGCCGCTGGCGTACTGCGACATGAAGCCCTCCAACGTCATCCACTACCGGGACGGCCTGAAGGTCATCGACCTCGGCGGGGTACGCCGCATCGGCGAGCGCACCGCGCCCGCGCTCACCGAGGGCTTCGCCGCCCCCGAGACCGGCCGCACCGGCCCGACCGTCGCGCACGACCTGCACACCGTCGGCCGGACGCTGGAGGAGCTGGCCCGCTTCGCCGCCACTCGCGACATCCCCGGCACCGGCATCGCCTCCTTCCGGCACGCGGTGCGGTGCGCCACGGCGCCGGAGCCGGGCGACCGGTTCGCCTCCGCCGCCGAGATGAGCGAGCAGCTGCGCGGCGTGCTGCGCGAGATCCGGGCGCTGCGCGACAAGCGGGACCGGCCGGAGCCGTCCGCCCTGTTCGAGCCGACGCGGCGGCTGCTCGACGCCGGGCTCGGCACGCTGCCGCCGCTGGGCCGCTGGCTGGCCCGGCAGCCGCCGCGGCGCGGCGCGCGGCCGGTGTCGGAGCCGCTGGACGTGGGGCCGCCGCGGGCGGGCAACGTGGCGCTGGCGCTGCCGGTGCCGGTGCCGCACCCGCAGGACGAGCAGCGCAGCCTGTTCCGGCTGTCGACGTACGACCCGGACCGGAGGCTGTCCCAGCGGCCGGACGAGCCGTCCGCCGAGATCTGCTTCCACAACGTGCGGCTGTACCTGCGGGACTCGCCGGCGCCCGCGCCGGCGAAGGCGGCGGCGGAGCTGGCCGAGGCGCGGCGGATCCTGGCCGGCAGCCCGCACCGGGCCTGGCAGCTCCGGTGGTACGAGGGGCTGCTCGCCCTGGTCCGCGCGCAGGCCGCCGCGGACGGGGCCGCCGCGGACGAGACCGGTACCGACGAGACCGGTGCGGACGAGGCCGATGCGGGCGGGGCCGCCACCCCCGCGGGTGAGCCGGACGCGGACGACGCCGGGTCACCCGAAGCGGCGGCGCTGAGCCGGGCGTACGACCACTTCGCGGCGGTCTACCGGCGGCTGCCCGGCGAGTACGCGCCCAAGCTGGCGCTCGGCTACTGCGCCGAGCGCCTGGCCGCCGCCGACCCGCCCGCGGCGGCGGGCGGGCGCACCCCGGAGGAGCTGCGCCGGATCGCCACGGACCACTACCTCGCCGTCTGGTCGCGCAACCGCATGCAGGGCAACGGCGCCTTCGGCCTGGCCCGGCTCGCGCTCGCCCGCGGCAGCCGGCGGGACGCGGTGGAGGTGCTCCGCAACGTGCCGGAGGACTCGCCCGACAGGTTCGCCGCGCGGATCGCCGCCCTGCGCATCTCGGCCGCGCGGCTGGAGCGGGGCGACCCGGCGCTGCCGACGCTGCGGGAGATCGGCGCGGCCCGCGCCGAGCTGGCCGCCCCCGCGGACACCGGGCACCCCGCGCACCCCGCCGACGGCACGCCGCTGCAGCTGGCGCAGGAGCACGGGCTGCTGCTGGAGGCGGAGTTTCTGGAGTGGGCGCTCGACCTGGTCACGGGGCCGGGCGCGCACGGCCCGCGCGGCACCGCGGATCCGGGCGTGCCGGACGGTGCGGAGGGTGCGGGCGGTGCGGGCGGCGGCGCCGGGCGCGGCGACGGCTTCCCGTACGACCGGCTGCTCGGCGAGCCCTACGTCCCGCGCGGCGGAGAACGCCCCCTGCCCCGCGTCGCCCCGTTCCGCCAATCCGCCGGGCGCAACTCCCCCGAGTGGCACATCCGGCTGCTGCTCGCGGCCTGCTACCGGAAGCTGTCCCGGCACTGCCGGGACGACGACCGCGCGAAGCTCGTCGAGCTGCACAACGCGGTCCGCCCGCCCACCCTCGCCTGACCCGCCCGACTGGAGGCGAACCCGATGGACACGCTGCGGTTCGGCGTCACCCTCGCGGACGCCGCGGAGGCGCGCCACCGGCTGCGCGCCGACGTGGCCGCGCACACCGTGGACACCACCGTGGAGGTCACCGCCGAGGCTGCGGGCGGGCCGGTCCCGGCGCCCGCCGACACCGGCGTCATCGTGGCGCTCGACTTCGCGCCGGACCGGCTGGCCGAGACCCGGCGGGCGGTCGCCGCCGCGATCGCCGCGCTGCCCGACGGCGCGTCGTTCGCGGTGCTGCACGGCGGCGGCGCACCGCGGATCCGGTACCCGTACGGCAGGAGCGAGGTGTGGGCGCGCGCGGACGACATGAACCGGAGCATGGCGCGGTTCGAGGCGGCGCAGATGGTGCCCGCCGACGCCGCGACCGCCGCGGGCGGCGGACCCGGCGGCTACGCCGGCTGGCTCGACGCCGCCCGCGCGCACCTCGTCCGCGAGCCGCGGCGGATCGCCCACCTGCTCATGATCACCGACGGCCGCGGCCACGACGACGGCCGCCTCGACGCCGCGATCGACGCCTGTGTCGGCGAGTTGACGTGCGACGTCATCGGCGTGGGCGGCGACTGGGAGCCGGAGCTGCCGGCCCGCATCGCGACCCGGCTGCACGGCAGGGCCGAGCTGGCCGAGGGCGCCGGGCCGCTCGCCGACCGGCTCGCGGAGATCACCGGCCGGCTGCGGTCGACCCGGGTGCCGGCGGTGCCGGTCGAGGTGCGGCTGCGGGCCGGGGTGACGCTGCTGTCGTTCCGCGAGGCGGCCCCGGTCAGCCGGGAGCTGCGGCCCGACCCGCGGCCGGCGGCCGCGGACCCGTGGCGGCACGTCTTCACCACCCGGCTGTGGGACGCCGGCGTCCGCCGCTACATCCTGTCGGTCGTGGCCCGCCCCGACGGCGACCCCGCGGCCGTGCGCGACGCCGACCCGCTCGACACCGACCTGCTGCTGGCCCAGATCGCGCTGGGGCCGGGGCGCGCGGCGCCGCCGGAGCGGGCGGCGGCGACGGTACGGGTGCGCTGGTCGTACTCCGGCCCGGGCACCCACCCGCCCCCCGGCGGCCCGCGGACCTGCGGCGCCAGCGCCACGTACCGCATGCGCGACCGGCTGGCCGACGCCTTCAACGCGGGCTGCACCGCCGTCTCCCGCCGCGACCTGCGCACGGCGGAGGCCATGCTCGGCGAGGCGGCGCGGCTCGCGTACGAGCTGCAGGACCGGGACTTCCTCGACCACGACCTGAACCGCGTCGCCGAGGTGCTGGACGCGCGCAACGGCGTCGTACGGGTACGGGACGGCGCCACCGTCGACCGGACGGCACTGCTGCGCAGCCGGCTGTCGCGCGGGCAGCACCGGCCGCTGGACCTGCCCCCGCGGGCCCCGGCCGGCGTCCCCTGCCCCGCCCCGGCCTGCGGCCGGCTCTCCACCGCCGCCGCCGGCTTCTGCGTCGCCTGCGGCACCCGGCTGGCGACCGCCGGGAGACCGCGATGAGCGCGCGACTGCGGCGGCTGGTCCGCGCGCTGCTGTTCCCGCAGACCGTCAAGTACCGGCTGCTGCGGCACCTGACCGCGGTGCTGGTCCTCGGCGCGGTCGCGAGCACGGCGCTGCTCGTGTCGTACGACAGGGTGCACCGGGTGCCCGCGGAGCTGCAGGCGGACGCGGTGCTCGCGGTGCAGGACGCGGTGGCCTTCCGCAGGGCGCTGCTGCAGGCGGACGCGCAGGTGCACCGCGCGTACGTGGACGGCCTCATGGACACCGTCGGCCCCGGCGAGGGCTACCAGCAGCAGAGCGGCGCCGCCCGCCAGGCGCTGTCGCGGCTGTCCGACCGGCAGATCGAGGGCGACGACGGCCGCCGGGTCGTCGAGGTGCTGAACGTCCTCCACAACTCGTACCAGGAGGCCGTGTCCGAGGCCGCCTACCAGCGGGGCCCGGAGAACCGGCTGATGCGGGAGCAGAACCTCCGCGAGGCCGGGACGGTGCTGCGGCGGGAGCTGACGGGCATCCTCCCGCGGCTCGCCGAACTCCAGCGCGACCAGCTCGCGACCATCAAGGACGAGACGGACGTGAGCGCCGCCGAGAAGGCGGGCTGGTCGGTCGCCGTGGCGGCGCTGCTGGTGCTGGCGCTCGTGCTGGTGCGGTGCTGGCTGGTGCTGTGGCGGTACTGCGGGCGGCTGTTCAGCGGCGGGCTGGCCGTCGCACTCGTGCTCGTCGGTGTCCTCGTCGCGGCGCCGCTCGCGGCGGCGTACGACACCCAGCACAAGCTGGACGCGGTGCACACCGCCCTGGTGCGCGTCGACCGCGCCGACGGACAGGGCCCCGTCGACGCCGGCGCCACGACGGTACGCGACACCATCGCGTCCACCTCGGCGGCCGCCCGCGCCCTGCCGTGGCTGGCGGCGGGCTGCGGCGCGGCCGTCGTCTGCGCCGCGGGCGGCCTGCTCTGGCGGCTGTACGACGACTACGGGAGGGACTAGCCGTGCTCCGGATCTCCCCGCTCTCCCCGCTGAGCCGGGCTCTCGCGACGGCGGCCGCGGCGGCCGTGCTCGCCGGCTGCGTCGGCGGCCAGCCGCCCGTCGACGAGGCGGCGGACCGCCCGGTCACGGTGCTCGCGCCGTGGACCGGCCCACAGGCGGAGACCTTCGAACGCGTACTGGAGAGCGAGGGCTTCGACTACGTCTACCAGGGCACCGCCGCCCAGCGGGAGGTGCTGCTCTCCCAGGTGCAGGCCGGCACCCCGCCCGACATCGTGATCATGCCCGGCGTGGGCGAGCTGTCGGAGTACGCCGCCGACGGCCTGCTGGAGCCGCTCGACGGGCGGGGCCTGTACGAGCCCGCCCACTACGGCGCGCCGTGGACGCCGCGGGCCACCGGGAAGTCCGGCAGGCACGTGTACTGGGTGCCGGTGCGGGCGGCGCTGAAGAGCATCGTCTGGTACCGGGCGGCGAACGGCAGGCCCGCGTCCGTCGGGGCGCGGGAGTGGTGCGTCGGCCTGGGCGACGACGGCGCCGCCGGCTGGCCGGCCAGCGACTGGATCGAGGACCTGCTGCTGCAGACCGCCGGGCCGCGGACGTACGCCCGCTGGGCGCGCGGCGAGCTGGGGTGGACGGCGGAGCCGGTGGTACGGGCCTGGCGGGCGTGGGGTTCGCTGATGAAGGCGAACGGGCCGGGGCCGCCGCGGTGGGCGCTGCTCAACGACCACCGGGGCGCCGCCGGCGAGCGGGGGCTGCTGTTCGGCGGCCGGGCGGAGACCGACGAGCGGTGTGTGGCGGAGCACCAGGGCTCGTTCGCCCTCGACCTGTACGGGGACGCCGCCGGCCGGGCGGACTACGTGCCGTCGACCCCGTACCTGCCGGGCACGACGGCGCCGCGCGGGCGCGAGGTGAGCGGGGACTTCGCGGCGCTCTTCGACGACCGGGACAAGGCGCGGGAGGTGTTCCGGTTCCTCGCCTCCCGGGAGGGGCAGTGGTTCTGGGCCTCTTTGTCGGGGGCGTCGGGGTCGTCGGTGTACAGCGCCAACTCCGCGATCGGGGTGCCGTGGCCGGAGGACCCGGTGACGCGCCGGATAGCCCGCGATCTCAACGACACCTCCGTGCCGCGCTGCCTGGACGCCTCCGACGTGATGCCGCCCGCGGTGCGCGACGCGTTCTACGACGCCGCGATGCAGTACCTCGCCGCCGACGGCCGCGACCCGCTGCCGTGGCTGCGCGACATCCAGCTGGTGCACGACCACGAGAAGCGGCGACCGTGGATGACGGACGTCTGCGGCTGAGGCCCGGGGGAGTCCGGCCGCCCCCGGGGCCGGCCGGACCCGGCCTCCCGACGCCGTGCCTCCGGCGTTAGGGTCGGCCCCATGACCGCCGCGATCTCCGCCCGTGACCTGCGCAAGCGCTACGGGGACGTACACGCGGTCGACGGGGTCAGCTTCGAGGTCCGCGCCGGCGAGTTCTTCGGGCTGCTGGGGCCGAACGGCGCCGGCAAGACCACCACCCTGGAGATGGTCGAGGGCCTGCGCCGCCCCGACGAGGGCCGGGCGCTGCTCCTCGGCGAGCCGTCCTGGCCGCGCAACCCCGGGCTGCTGCGGCGCGTAGGCGTCCAGCTGCAGGCGTCGGCGTTCTTCGAGAAGCTCACCGCCCGCGAGCAGATCCGCACCTTCGCCTCCCTCTACGGCGTCGCCGACGAGCGGGCCGACGCGATGCTCGCCGAGGTCGGCCTCGCCGAGAAGGCCGGCACCCGCGAGGACCGGCTCTCCGGCGGCCAGGCGCAGCGGCTGTCGATCGCCTGCGCGCTCGTGCACGACCCCGAGCTGGTCTTCCTCGACGAGCCGACCACCGGCCTTGACCCGCAGGCCCGGCGCAACCTGTGGGACCTGCTGCGCGGCATCAACGCCGCGGGCCGCACGGTCGTCCTCACCACGCACTACATGGACGAGGCCGAGGTGCTCTGCGACCGCGTGGCCGTCATGGACGCCGGCCGCATCCTGCGCGTCGGCCCGCCCGCCGAGCTGGCCGCGGAGCTGGAGGCGGACTCGCTGGAGGACGTGTTCCTACAGCTGACCGGGCGGGAGTACCGCGAGTGAAGCCGTTCGCCAGCCTGTCGAAGGCCATGGCGCTGGGGCTGCTCCGCGACCGCGCCTCCGTGTTCTTCATCCTGATCTTCCCGCTGATGTTCCTGGCCCTGTTCGGCGCGCTGTTCAAGGACGCGGGCGTCTCCCGCGCCACGGTGGTGCAGGTCGGCGCCGTCGAGGTCTTCGACGAGATGCCGCCGAAGCAGCGCGCCGCCCTCGACGACGTACTGGAGATCGACAGGTCCGGGGACCGGGCGGAGGCGCTGGAGAAGGTGCGCGACGGCGACGCCGACGCCGCCGTGTGGGAGGAGCCCGGCGGCCGGATGCAGATGCGCGTCTCGGCGGCCGACCCGGTGCAGGCGGGCAACGTCGGCGGCGTGCTGCGGTCCATCGTGGACCGGGCCAGCATCGCGGCGACCGGGCAGCCGCCCGCGTACACGCTCACGGGCGGGCAGGTCGAGGACGAGTCGCTGGAGGCCATCCAGTACTTCACCCCCGGGCTGCTCGGCTGGGCGGTGGCGATGGGCGGGGTGTTCAGCGCCGCGCTCGGGCTGGTCAACTGGCGCAAGAAGCGCATCCTGCGCCGGCTGTGGCTGGCGCCGGTGCGCGCCGGACCGGTGATCTGCGCCCGCCTCGGCGTCAACATGCTGCTGGCCTTCGCCCAGACCGCCATCTTCCTGCTGGTGGCCACGGTGCCGTACTACGGACTGCGGCTGACCGGCGACTGGTGGCTGGTGATCCCCCTGGTGGCCTGCGGCAGCCTGGCGTTCGTGTCGGTCGGCTTCGCGATCGGCGCGTGGGCGAAGACCGAGGACGCCGCCAACGGGCTCGCGCAGATCGTCGTGCTGCCGATGGCGTTCCTGTCCGGGTCGTTCTTCCCCCTCGACGCGGCGCCGCCGTGGGTCCGGTCGATCTCCGAAGCGCTGCCCCTCAAGCACCTGGTGCAGGCCATGCAGGACGTGCTCACCCGCGGCGGCAGCTGGTCGGACGCGCTGCCGGCGATGGGCATCATGCTGCTGACGGCGGCGGTGTCCACAGCCCTGGCCCACCGCCTGTTCCGCTGGGACGCCACGTAGCGGATGCGCCTGCCGCCGCTGCCGTGGAGAGGAACTCGCGTGCTCCACGCACTCTGATCCTGAGCGTGCGCAGGGCGGTGCCGCTGTCCAGGCGGACGTCGAGCGCTCCGGGAACGCCGGTCCCCGCCCGTCGGCCTGCGGGGATGGCCGTGGCGTTGAGTCCGTCGCGGCGGGCGATGAGGAGGCCGAGTTCGTGTCGGCTGACCGCGTCTTGGCCGGCGACGTGGCGGATGCCGGACTGCTCGGAGGGTGCGAGTTCGAGGATTGCTGCGGCGAGGTCCGAGACATGCACCGGGCAGCGGATGTCGTCGGTGAACAGGGGCCCGGCTGCTCGTCCGGCGGCGACGTCGTGGACGAACTTCTCGTGTCTGGAGTAGCCGTAGCCGACGATCAGAGAGGTCCGGATGACGAGCGCGGCAGGGTTCACCAGGCGGATCGCCGTCTCGGCCGCAGCTTTCGCGGCGCCGTAAGCAGTGATCGGATCCGGTGTCGCGCATTCGTCGTAGGTGACCTGCGTGCCTGAGAAGACCGCATCGCTCGACACGTGTACTAGCCGTGCTTCTCGGCGGGCGGCAGCCATCGCCAGTCGGCCGGCGCCTTCAGCGGTCGTCACCCAGTCGGCCTTGCGAGCGGCTGCGTTGATCACCAGTCGTGGCTGAACCTTGTCGAGCACCACGTCGATCTCGTCGTGATTGCGGAGGTCGAGTGGGAGCCACTGGATCTCCGCGGTTCCGAGGTTGGTCGTGAAGGTGCCGGTGACGGTGTGCCCCGCAGCGAGTGCCTGTCGTGCGAGTTCTCGGCCGAGGAAGCCGCTGGCGCCGACGATCAACATGGTCATAGCCCGACACACTAGGCCGAGGGCCGAGCGGGACGAATCTGTTGACCGGTTTCCGTGACGTTCATGCGCGCCGAGTGCTCGCCGTGGCTGGATTCCGCGGGGAGTCGTCAGCGGGTCAAGGTGAGGGACAGCTCCCGGGCGCCTGCTGCACGTGGGTGACGGACGACCAGGCCGTCTGCGATGCGCCGGATCGAGGGCCGGTCGCGTACCTCCGCGCGGCTGGCTGAGGCCGCGGCGAGCAGTTCCTCGGCAGTCTCGTCCGGTTGTCCTGCCATCCAGTGCACTCGGGCGCGATCGGTATGCATGCGCGCGGTGCGTTCGGGGGTCGGGAACATCGCGGGCCGCAGCTTCCGTCCGGCGTCGAGGGCTGCGCCCGGGTCGCCCAGGGCCCAGTGCACGCCGACGGCATACAGCTCGACTTGGGCCGGAGAGACGGGGAACAGCCTGCCCGGCGGCGGCATGGCCGGCAGGCCGCGTACGACTCTCCTCGCCTCGGCGATCATCACCAGCGCTTGGCCGCGGTCGCCGGTGTGCGCCGCGTTGTACGCCGTGGTGCACAGCATCTGCGCGTACGCCGCGGCCTGCGCCTGGTTGACGAGCCCGGTGGACTCGACCGTCGTGGCGGCGTCGAGCACGAGTTGCCGCGCGTGGGAGGCCTGGTCCTGGTGCCGCAGGACGACAGCCAGCTCCCTGGCCGCCGCCGCGGCGGCGATCGGTGAGCCGGAGAGCGAGGCGTACGTGGTCGCGCGGTCGGCGGTGATGCGGGCGGTGTCGTACTTGCCGATCTTCGACAACACCTGGGTCTCCAGGCTGTAGCACGCCGAGAGTCGGGCGTAGTCCAGCCCGGAGCGGGACCGGGCCGCAGCCTGGTGGGCATCGCCCAACAGGTCCGGGAACGTGGGCAGGAGGGCGAGGTGACGGCCGGCGTCGAAGTGGTGGCGGGCGCGCGCGAGGCGGGCATCGAGCGGGGCGCGGTCGCCGGACGGCGGCGGAGTGATGGCCAGGGCCTCATCGACCCGGCCGAGCAGGGAAGCGGGGATGGCCGCTCCGGCGGCGGTGAGCAGCGTACGACGGTGCATCGGCTCCTCCTCGGTGTCACGCGGAGCGTCCCGCGCCACTGTAGTAGGGGCGGGCACCGGAACGGTGGCTAACCCGCAGGCCGCGGCCAGGACGGGGGACGGCACGCCCACCGCCTCTGCCGCGGCCCGTAACAGCTCCAGATCGAGGACGCGCTTGTTCGATTCCAAGCGGGAGACTGTGCTGGGCGAGCAGCCGATGCATGCCCCGAGGTCCGTCTGCCTCCAGCCTCGATGTCGCCGGCCCAGACGCACCAGGCCTCCGGCGTCGCGACGCCTGATCAGCTCACGTGCCTCGGGCGAGGCCCAGATACCTGATCCGATGAGCATCAGATCCTCCCCGAGCACAGCGCCCAGTGTCTCAACGGTACGCGCCGGGATCGTCGCGCCCAATCGCCACGGTGGCGGCCACGCGGGCCTGCGCATCCTGGACCCAGTGCCTTCCCCGTCGGGTACCCCGCCGCAAACCACGTGTGCAGATCCCGCACACAGCGTGCACGTTCCGGCAACCGATCACCGCAAGGGCTGCGCCGGTGGTGCTCTGGTCACCAGGAGTACGCGACCCAGGGAGACACCTCCATGTACCTACCCCACCCGGTGATCGACCATCTGACTGAGGAGCAGGTGAACACGTGGAAGACCCACTTTGCCGGCAGCCACGAGCGGCCCCGCAGCATTGAGGAGGGCATCTGGCGCCGCACCCAGGACCCGGCCAACGCCGAACAGTCAGGCTGGCGCCAGGACGCGGCCGGTCGCCGCCGCATCGTGCACTACCGCTACCACTACGATCTGGACTGGACCCACCCGGTGCCCAGGCTCGTACTGGCCGAGTTCTACTTGTACACGTCGCTCACGGCCCCGGCTGACGAGATCGCGGCGTACCGCAAGAACATCGGCCAGTGGCTCACCGAAGGACGCTGGCGGCAGCAGTCGGACGGCTGGCACCGCGGTGATCTGGCGGCCTCGGTGACGGGCTACCGCATCCACCCGCAGGACGAGCGGGCCGATCGCGCCACCCCGCGCGGGTTCCGCACACTCGACGTCCGCTTCACCTCCGAAGCCTTCCACGTCCCGCCGCGCACCCTGCGCAACCTGCCCTGGGACGTGCTTGCCGGCGGCATGCGCGTCAAGGACCAGCGCGGCACTCCGACCTACGCCGACGACCTCGCGAGCCTGGTCGACTACCTGCCGTTCCAGGTGGAGGTCGGCTGCGGCACGAGCATCGAAGCGGGCATCCCGCCGCTGCACTACCTCCACGAGATCTACCGCGTCACCGACCGGCGCGACAACACCCCCAGCCAGTCATACCGCTTCACCCTCACCCCGCAGGCCGACACGCTCGTCGAGGAACTCCTCCTCGACGCACCCGGAAAGGCGGAGGACCTCACCCGCATGTTCCGGGCTTGCTTCGTCGCCGAACCCACCGAGGGACACCAGGCCCTCACGGCCCTCCACGACGCGGGAGCGATGGTCGGCCCAATCATCACCCACAACTTCGACACCCTCGCTGCCCGGGTCGGGCTGCCCGAGGTGTTCGTCCGCCGCTACGACCAGAAGATCCCGCCCGTACCACTGCTCAACGAGGCCAAGGCCCTGCTGGTCGTCGGACTTCACGCCGACCGGCGCGCCGTCCAGGCCCGAGCCCGCGCCCGCGGCATGCGCATCTTCTACGTCGACCCCGAGGGCCTCATGGAGAACGGCGAGTTCAAGCACTACCCGATCGAAGGCGCCCGCGAAGGGGACATCGTCGTCCGCGACGAGGCCACACCCGCGCTACGGCGCCTGTGCCAGCGCCTCGGTGTCACCAGCCGACACCCGACGGCGGCCTGACCGGGCACCGTTCTCACCCCCGAAAAGAGGACCGGCAATGCCCGACCTGTTCGACCGGATACACGAGCTGCGAACCCGTGAGGAACGCCGTTGCCAGGCAGGCGACCCCGAGTTGGAGACCCTGCTTCTCGTGGTCCACGCGGCGGAGGAGGCGGGCGCAGCGGTGGAGGCGTACCGCGGCTCTCGAAGCTGGGGCACCAACGGCGTCGTCACCGCCACCGCCACACAGGTGAGCGACGAGCTGTGCGCCGCTATCGTGGCCGGGCTCATCGCCCTGGACCGCGTCTGTCCGGACGCTCGCGCTGACTGGCAGCGGTACCTCGCGTTCGGCTACGAGCGCGCGAAGCGCGAGAACACCGAGGCGGCAAACTCTGCACGGTAACTTCTTCCTCGCCGGCGCGCCTCCAGTGATGCGCTCCCGGAGGTGCACCGCACCGAGTCCGGCTCCGGCGACTCGGGTCCTTGCCGAGGGCACAGGCGTGGTCAGGCAGGGCAACGCAGTTCGCGCCCGCTTTCTCAGGGTCTTCACCTCCGCCCGGCCGCTGCCGCCAGGCGGATCGGCTGCAGGTGAAGTGGCCCGTCTCCCCTGTCACGGGCGGGGAGGCGGGCCACTGCTCATCGGATGCGCCAGGTCAGGTCACGGCAGGTCGAACTCGTTCCTTCTCACGGCGGCGATGAATCCGCTGAACGCCTCCCGCGTGAACAGCAAGGCAGGACCTTCAGGGTCCTTCGAGTCACGAACCGCTATACGGGCATGCGTCTGGGTCACGTCGGCGCACTCGACGCACTGGCTTTCGCTTCCTCCGCTGCGTGAGGACTTCTTCCAGACGGCACCCTTCAGCTCGGGTGACATGACGGCGCGTCCGATCTGCGTGGTCACTTGCGCAGTCCTTCCAGGTATTCGTCAAGAACTTCCCGCGACTTGTCTACGGGAAGTGCGATTTCGGCGATGGCGGCAAACTCCTTCTCCAGGAAGCTCACCTGCTGCGGATCGTCGATGTGGTTGCCGCCGAGCGCGTTGTCCACGCTGGCCACGTTCGCCCACGGGTGCTTGTAGGACAGGACGGTGATGGCACCGATCGATCCGTAGGTTGGATGAGCCGTGAGTGGAAGGAGTTGAAGCTCGACGTTCGTCATCTGCGAAGCGTCGAGGAGTTTGCGGATCTGGTCCCGCATGATGGCCGGCCCTGATTCGAACTTGGCGTGCAACGCCGACTCGGGTACCAGGGCATGCAGCTTTGTTGCCGTGCTGAGAACGGCCTGACGCGCCAGACGGATCGACACCAGCATCTCGGCATGGGCTGGTGATACCGCGGTAGGCGCGCGAGTGATCATTTCCCGCACATACCCCGGGGACTGGAGCAGGCCGGGCACGATCACGGGATGTTGGATCCGGAGTGTCTGGGCCTCGGCTTCCAACTCGATGAAGTCGAGGTAGTTCTGGCCGATACGACTGGCGTAGGCCGCCCACCACCCTTCACCGATGGGCTCCTCGGCGACCCGCGCCACCTCTTCCACTCCGGCCGGGTCGTCGACGCCCAACTTGCCGCAGAACGTCCGGACATCGTCGGCAGAGACCCTGTACGTCCCGCGCAGGATGCGGCTCAGCCTGGTGGTGTCCCAGCCCATGAGCCTGGCGGCGTCGCCTGACTTCATCGGCCCCATCCACCGGCGCAACTGACCGCCAACCCGCCGGCGTTTGATGGTCGGCGTAGCCCGCTTCTTCGTCACGGCAGCAGTTTGGCACGTCGGCGACCCCGCTTGCTATGGGCACATGCGATCGATCCTTTTGTTGCCTCACAGACGGCGTTGCGTATAGACCGCCAAAAGGAGCATACTGCCAGTCCAACGGGACATGACTGCGCATCAGTTCGTGGTCGGTTGCGACGCACGGTCATGCCCGCCGTCGTACGGGCCGGGTTGCTGGCCCGGGCGGTGGTCCGTCCTCCCACCCGGGAACGGGCGGGCCTCCGCCGCCCCCTCCGACGAAGCCGAGGCCGCTGATGCCGAGTCAGAGCACCCCCCGAATGACCCACCGCGATGGACCTTGCGCGGACGTTCTACGCACGGCCAGGGCCATACGGCGTGATGTGGCGGCTCGTCCGGGGTCGACCCGCGTTCCGGAGGCACCGGTTCCCGAAGGGCGGGTGTGCTCATGATCCGGCAGCGGGCCGTGGGCGTCGCCGGGGTCACCCACGGTCTCCTCGCGGCCCGGGCGGCCGCTCGACTCGGCCGGCAACGCGCGTGCGCGGTACTCCCCGGCGGCTCCACGGCGACGCCCGCGTGTGCCCGGGACATCGTCCGATCCTGGCTGGCCGCCTGGCGGATCCCGCCTGATCCGGCCCACGACACCGTGTTGATCGCCAGTGAGCTGTCGACCAATGCCTGCGTGCACACCGACAGTTCGCAGATCGTAGTGGCCGTCCAGATCACCGGCCGGGAGTTGCGGCGGCTGACGATCAGAGTGATCGACCAGGGTCCGCCCCAGCAGGGCTGGACCGACCGCCGGATCGACGGCACCGCCGGGACCGCCGGAGGCGACACCCTCGCCCTCTCCGGCCGCGGGCTGTTCCTGGTCGCAGAACTGGCGGATCGGTGGGGCGCGGTGCGAAGGCTCGCGGGCACCAGCGTGTGGGCGCAGCTGGCCGTCCCCGCGGCCACAGCGTCGTCGGCGTACGGACAGTCCGCCGACACAGCATCGGGCGGTGCACGATGATCCGCTTCCGTAACGTGCTCGCGAACGTATGCAGGGTTCCGGAAGAGGCGGAGGCCCGCCGCAAGCGTCCCGAGCTGTACGGGCGGCTCCACGCCGCGTGCCTGCCGCCACCGCCGCGCGAGCTGGCCCCTGAGGAGGAGGAGCGCATCGCCGACCGGGTCGCTCACCGGCTGGAAGCCCACCTGCTCTTTCCTCCTGAGCGGGCGGACCGTGAATTCCGCGAGGCCCTGCGCCTGGCCGCAGGCCGTCCCGCTGACCAGCACGAAGAGACGGGAGATCCCCGATGACCGACGACACCGCCAGGCAGCGCCATGTGCCGTTAGAGGTGGGCACCGAGTATCCGAACCGTTATCCAGCCTCGGGCGGCCTCGCCGCGAAAGCGCCCTCCGCGGTCCACGTCACCAGCTTCACCTACGGGCACGGTCCGATTCCCGGCGCGGACATCACGCTCGACCTGCGCCAGTACGGCGACTCCTTCGACGTGGAGGCCGACAGCCTCGTCGGCCTCACCGACTGTGACACGTGCGCACCCCTTCCTCCGGAGGCAGACGGTCTTCCCGAACTGGTCGAGGGCATCGTTCCGGCGGTACGCGCGTTCCGCAGCGGGCCGGGTGACGGGCCGGTCACCGTAGCCGTGGGGGACGCGGACGGCCGTCTCTCCGCGACCGTCGCGACCGCGATGTACCGGCGGTTGGGCCGCCACGTCCGCGTCACGCTGGAGTGCCTCGGCTGAAGCTCTCCGCTCCCCGGCGGGGGCCGGTCCTACGACTTCCGTCCTCCGCCGGGCGGGATGAGACCATGGAGACGATGACTGAGATTCCAGTGGGACCGCCGCCGCCGGGGACGTTCTACGAGCAGGTCGGCGGCGAGGAGACGTTCCGCCGCCTCGTCCACCGGTTCTACGAGGGCGTGGCGGAGGATCCGCTGCTGCGCCCGATGTACCCCGAGGAGGACCTCGGGCCGGCCGAGGAGCGGCTGACGCTGTTCCTCATCCAGTACTGGGGCGGCCCGCGCACGTACAGCGACCGGCGGGGGCACCCGCGGCTGCGTATGCGGCACGCGCCGTTCGCGGTGGACCGCGCGGCGCACGACGCCTGGCTGCGCCACATGCGCACGGCGGTGGACGAGTTGAAGCTGCCCGCGGAGCAGGAGAAGCAGCTCTGGGACTACCTCGTGTACGCCGCCTCCTCAATGGTGAACACCCCCGGCTGACCGGCGGGTTCCGCTCCGCGGCCGGGCCACGGGACCGATCACGATCAGGTCAAGTTCCGCCGCCGCTCGCTACCGCGTGCGAATGCGTTCTGACAGCATCCAGACAATTCGACGGTGGTGTCTGGGGGCTGCGTGACGGGGTTCGTTCTGCTGCGGGCGCGCGCCCACCGGCTGCTCCTCGCCGCCGCCCTGCTGGCCGTCGTGCTCACCACCGCCGTGCTGGCCACGCTCGCGGCCTTCTCCGGCACCGTCGGCGACGCCGCGCTGCGGCGCACGCTCGCCGGTGACGCGGCGGCCGACGCGGCGCTGACCCTCGAAGTCCCGTATCTGACGGGTGCGGACCGCGCGGCGGCGGCCGAGGCGGTCGAGCGCCACGCGCGGGGCGCCTTCGCGGGGCTGCCCGTACGGGTGCAGAGCCTGGACCGCTCCGGGCCGTACGAGCTGCCGCGCCGGCTGCGGCCGCCGGCGGCGCGGGGCGGGGAGGACCCGGACCTGACGCATCTGGGGGCGCTGGAGCGGTCGGAGGTGGCGCTGGCGGCGGGGCGGTGGCCCGGAGCGGCGGACGAGGCGCAGGGGGGCGGCGGCGCCGCGGGTGCTTTGGGCGGCGTGGATGCCGCGGACGGCGCGGGCGGCGGACCCGTGCAGGTGGCCGTGCCGCAGGGCGTCGCCGAGCGGCTCGGCCTCGCCCCCGGCGACACGCTCACCCTCGCCGGCCGCGGCGACGACGACCCTCCGCTGCCCGTCGAGGTCACCGGCGTCTACCGGCCCCGCGACCGCGAGGCCCCCTACTGGCTCGCCGACGAACTCCGCGGCAAGGGCGTGCAGAAGGGCGGTTACACCACCTACGGCCCGCTGCTCGCCGACCCCGGCTCCTTCGCCTCCGGCCGCGTGGCGCAGGCCGCCGGCGCGTGGGTGCTGCGCGCCGACTTCGACGGGATGACGGCCGACCGCGCGGACGCCCTGCGCGCCTCCGTGCAGAAGACCTCCGGCGCGCTCGCGGACGAACCGGTCTTCGACGGCCGCGCGGTCGCCGGCACCCGGCTGCCGCAGCTCCTCGACGGCACCGAGCGCGCCCTGCTCGTCAGCCGGTCGACGCTGCTGATCGTCGCCCTGCAGCTGGTGCTGCTCGCCGCGTACGCGCTGCTGCTCGTCGCCCGGCTGCTCGGCGCGGAGCGCCGCGGCGAGACCGACCTGCTGCGCGCCCGCGGCGGCTCGCGCCGCCGCATCGGCGCACTGACCGCCGCCGAGTCGCTGCTCCTCGCGCTGCCCGCGGCGATCGCCGCGCCGCTGCTCGCCGGGCCGCTGATCCGGCTGCTGGCCGCGCGGG
>NZ_BAAAPF010000138.1:8689-17604 GCF_039531005.1 Streptomyces synnematoformans | reverse complement strand
CCCGCCGGTGCCGCCGGTGCCGCCGGCGTCTCCGGTGCGGAGGCCCCCGCGCTCCCGGCCGCGACGCCCGAGGTGGCGCTGCGCGTCAACGGCCGCGAGCACCCGCTCACCGTCGAGGCCCGGGCCACCCTGCTGGACGTGTTACGCGAGCGTCTCGGCCTGACGGGTACGAAGAAGGGCTGCGACCGCGGCGAGTGCGGCGCCTGCACGGTGCTCGTCGAGGGCGAGCGCGTGAAGTCGTGCCTGACGCTGGCGGTCATGGAGGACGGCCGGGAGATCACCACGGTGGAGGGCCTGGCCCGGGGCGACGACCTGCACCCCGTCCAGGACGCGTTCATCCGCAGGGACGCCTTCCAGTGCGGCTTCTGCACCCCCGGGCAGATCATGTCCGCCGTCGCCTGCATCGACGAGGGCCACACCGGCTCGGACGAGGAGATCCGGGAGTGGATGAGCGGCAACCTGTGCCGCTGCGGCTGTTATCCGAACATCGTCGACGCGGTGCGGAGCGCCGCGAGGGGAGCCGGGCGATGAAGCCGTTCGACTACGTACGCGCCGCGCGGCCCGCCGAGGCCGTGGGCCTGGCCGCCGCCCGGCCCGACGCCGCGTTCATCGCCGGCGGCACCGAGCTGACGAACCTGATGAAGGACGGCGTCCTCGCGCCCGGGCTGGTCGTGGACGTCGGCGGGCTCCCCCTCGCCGACGTCGGACTGCGCGACGGCCGGCTGCGCATCGGGGCCACGGCCCGGATGCGGGACGTGGCCGAGCACCCGGTGGTCAGCGGGCGGTTCCCGGCGATCGCCCAGGCCCTGCTCGCGTCGGCGTCTCCGCAGGTGCGCAACCGGGCCTCGATCGGCGGCAACCTCATGCAGCGCACCCGCTGCTGGTACTACCGCGACACCGCGAGCCCCTGCAACCGGCGCGAGCCCGGCAGCGGCTGCGCGGCCGTCGACGGGCAGAACCGGTGGCACGCGATCCTGGGCGGCAGCGACCACTGCATCGCCGTACACCCCTCCGATCTGGCGGTCGCGCTCAGCGCCCTGGACGCGGTCGTGCTCACCCTCGGGCCGGACGGCCGGCGCTCGATCCCGCTGGGGGACTTCCACCGCCTGCCCGGCGCCACCCCGCACCGGGAGACCGCGCTGCGGCACGGCGAGATCATCACCGGGGTCGAGGTCCCCGCGTCCCCGGTGGCCCGCAACTCGCGGTATCTGAAGCTGCGCGACCGGGCCTCGTTCGAGTTCGCCCTGGTCTCCGTGGCCGCCGGGCTGACCCTGCGGCGGGGGGTGGTGACCGGCGTACGGCTGGCGTTCGGCGGCGTCGCGCCCCGCCCGTGGCGCGCGGCGGCGGCCGAGGACGCCCTGCGCGGCCGGCCGCTGACCGAGGGCGCCGTCGCCGCGGCGGGCCGCGCCCCGGTACGCGGCGCGGAGCCGCGCGAGCACAACGCGTTCAAGGTCGAGCTGGTGCAGCGCGCCCTCGCCGACATCCTCACCGACCTGGGAGGCAACCGATGAGCCGGATCGTGGGCAGCCCCGTGCCGCGGATCGACGGCCGCGCGAAGGTCACCGGCGCGGCCGTCTACGCCGCGGACGCCCGGGTCAGCGGGGCGCTGCACGGCTTCCTCGCGATGAGCACCGTCGCCTCCGGGCGCATCACCGGCATCGACACCCGGGAGGCCGAGCAGGCGGCCGGCGTGGTCGCCGTCCTCACCCACCGGAACATGCCGCGCCTCGCGCGGCCCCGGTACATCAGCTACGTCAAGGGCTTCATCCCCTTGCAGGACGCGGAGATCCACCACGGCGGGCAGCCCGTGGCGTACGTGGTCGCCCGGACGCTGGAGCAGGCCCAGCACGCGGCGACGCTCGTCCGCGTCTCCTACGACGCCGCCCGCCGGCCCCGGTCCTCCGTCGCCGACGCGATGGACGACGCCTTCGTGCCTCCGGAGGGCCCGCTGGGCCCGAACGAGTTCACCCGCGGGGACGTCGCGGCCGGGCTGGCGGAGGCCGACGTCGGCGTCGAGGCCACGTACACCACGCCCACGCACCACCACAATCCGATCGAGCCGTCCACGACGACCGCCGAGTGGGACGGCGGGCGGATGACGGTCTACGAGTCCACGCAGGGCGGCCATTCGACGCGGACCTGCATCTCCGAGGCCCTCGACATCCCCCTGGAGAACGTGCGCGTGCTGTCGCCGTACCTGGGCGGCGGCTTCGGGGCCAAGGGCCCGGTGTGGCCGCACACCCTGCTCACCGCCGCCGTCGCGCGGGAGCTGCGGCGCCCGGTCAAGCTGGTGCTCTCCCGGGCCCAGACCTTCACCTCCAACGGGCTCCGCGCCGAGGCCCACCAGCGCCTGCGGATCGGGGCCAGGAGGGACGGCACCCTCACCGCCGTCGACCACGTCAGCACCAACCAGGTCACCCGCACGGAACAGGCCGTGTTCTCCAGCAGCTACTCCACCCGCGCCTTGTACGCCTGCCCACACGTGCACGTCGCCCAGCGGGCGGTCCGGCTCGACCTGCCCGCGCCGAGCTTCATGCGGCCGCCGGAGGCCGTCGGCTCGTTCGCGCTGGAGTCGGCCCTCGACGAGCTGAGCTACGCGCTCGGCATGGACCCCGTCGAGCTGCGGCTGCGCAACCACACCGCCGTCCACCCCGAGACCGGCGAGCCGTTCGGCAGCAAGCACCTGATCGAGTGCTACCGGCGCGGCGCCGACGCGTTCCGCTGGCGCGAGCGCGACCCGCGGCCGGGGTCGATGCGCGACGGCGACGCCCTGGTCGGCTGGGGGATGGCCACCGCGGCGCACACGGCGGGCGGCAGGCCGGGCGCGGGCGCCCGGGTGGTGCTCTCCCCCGCGGGCCGGGCGGTGGTGCAGGCCGGCACCCACGACATCGGCACCGGCACGTACACGGTGATGTCCCAGATCGCCGCGCAGTCCCTGGGCCTGGACCTGGACGACGTCGACTTCGAACTCGGCGACACCGACTACCCGTTCGCCTTCATGTCCGTCGCCTCCGCCACCGTTCCCGGCGTCGGCGCCGCCGTCAACCGGGCCTGCACCACGGCCCGCGAGGCGCTGACCGGCATCGCGGTCGCCGACCCGCGCTCGCCCCTGCACGGCGTCCCCGCCGGGCGGATCACCGCGGCGGACGGGTTCCTGTACGTGACCGGAAAGCCCCGGCGCCGCGAGCGCATCCGTACGGTCCTCGCCCGGCACGGCAGGCCGGTCGAGGCCGTCGCGGAGCCCGCGGCCATCCCCCACGGCTACTCCGTCGGCGCCGAGTTCGCCGAGGTGCGCGTCGATCCGCGGACCGGGCGGGTCCGGGTGACCCGCATGCTCGGGGCGTACGACCCCGGCACGGTCCTCAACCGCAGAACCCTCCGCAGCCAGGCCATCGGCGGCGCCGTCTGCGCGCTCGGCTTCACCCTCACCGAGCACACCCTGATCGACCCCCATCGGGCCCGGATCGTCAACCCCAACCTCTCCGGCTACCTGCTGCCCGTCAACGCCGACGTGCCCGAGGTCAAGGCGCTCTTCGTCGACAAGCCCGACCGGGACAACGAGGACGCCCTCGGCGCCCGCGGCTTCGGCGAGACCCCGGGCACCGGGATGACGGCGGCGATCGCCAACGCGGTCCACCACGCCACCGGGCGCCGGTTCCGCGACCTGCCCCTTACTCCGGACAAGATCATCCAGGGGACGGCGGCGCGATGAACGCCCCGTGGGAGCGGCTGCACCGGCTGTGGGAGTCCGGCACCCCGTGCGGGCTGGCCACGGTCGTCTCCACCTTCGGCTCGGCCCCGCGCCGCCCCGGATCGATCATGATCTGCGCGCCGGACGGCACGGTCACCGGCAGCGTGTCGGGCGGCTGCGTGGAGGGCGCGGTGTACGAGCTGGCCCACCAGGCCGTACGGGACGGCACGGCGGTGCTCGAACGCTACGGGGTCAGCGACGACGACGCCGGCGCTGTCGGCCTGACGTGCGGCGGAACCATCGAGGTGCTCGTCGAGCGCGTCGACCGGCGGTCCTTTCCCGAACTGGGCGTCCTCCTCCGGCACCTGCGGTCCGCGACCCCCGTCGCCCTGGCCACCGTCGTCGGGAGCGACCCGTCCCGGCCGGGCGCGAGGCGGGGCGCCCACCTGGTCTGCTGGGCCGACGGCACCGCGGGAAGCACGGGCTGCCCCGCCCTCGACGGCGAGACGGCCGCGGCGGCCCGGCGGCTGCTGGCGCAGGGCCGCTCCGGCACCGTCCGCCCCGCGCCCGTCCCGCCCGCGCCGGCCGGGGCGAACGGGATGGCCGGGCCGGACGGGGCGGCCGGGGCTTCCGGGGCTTCCGGGGCGGACGCCGCGGCGCTCGACGGCGGCCCGCGCGTGTTCGTCAACTGCCTGGCGCCCCCGCCGCGGATGCTGGTCTACGGCGCGAACGAGTTCGCCGCGGCCCTCGTCCACCAGGGCGCCCTGCTCGGCTTCCGGGTCACGCTCTGCGACGCCCGCCCCGTGTTCACCACCCCTGAGCGCTTCCCGGACGCCGACGACGTCGTGGTGGCCTGGCCGCACCGCCACCTCGCCGAGCAGGCGGCGGCAGGACGCCTCGACGAGAGGAGCGTGGTCGTCTCGCTCACGCACGACCCGAAGTTCGAACTCCCGCTGCTGGCCGCCGCCCTGCGGCTGGACCTGGCCTACGTCGGCGCCATGGGCTCCCGCCGCAGCGTCGCGGACCGCAGGGCGGCGCTGCGGGCCGCGGGCCTGACGGACGGGCAACTGGCCGGGCTGAGCGCCCCCGTCGGACTCGACCTCGGCGGCGCCGACCCGGCGGAGACGGCGCTGGCGGTCGCCGCCGAGATACTGCTGCTCCGCCGGGGAGGCCGGGGCGTCCGCCTGTCCGAGACCTCGGGCCCGATCCACGCGGGGGACCGGGGCCGAGCGGGCCCGGACGCCCCAGAGCCGGATCACCCGGTCCTGACCGCCGCCGGCAGCCCGGCCGGGTTCAGCCGGGTCGCCCGGTGACGGTGGTGAGGGCCTGGTCGAGGATGTCCAGGCCCCGGTCGAGTTCCGCGTCGGTGATGGTCAGCGGCGGGGCCAGCCGCAGGATGCTGCTGCTGCCGGGGAACTGGACGATGTTCAGGTGCAGGCCGAGGCCGAAGCAGGCGTCGGTGACCGCGGCGCCGAAGTCGTTCGCCGGGTCCTTGGACTCCCGGTCGGTGACGAACTCGATGCCCTGGAGCAGTCCGCGGCCGCGGACGTCGCCGATGCGGTCGTGGCGGGTCCGGAGGTCGAGCAGGCCGCGGTGGAGCCGGTCGCCGAGCCGGCGGGCGGTCGCGTCGAAGCCGCCCCGGGCGAGGACGTCGACGACGGTGCGGCCGACGGCCGCGGGCAGGGGGTCGGAGACGTGCGTGGTGCCGAAGTAGAAGCCGCGTTCGTGGCAGCGGGCCTCGATCTCGTCGCTGGTGATCACGGCGGACAGCGGGAGTCCCGCGCCGAGGGTCTTGGACAGGGTGAGGAGGTCGGGTACGACGCCGTCGCGCTGGAAGGCGTACCAGTCGCCGGTGCGGCACAGCCCGGTCTGGGCTTCGTCCAGGATCAGCAGCATGCCGCGGTCGGCGCACTTGCCCTTGAGGGCGGCGAGGTAGCCGGGCGGCAGGTCGATGACGCCGCCGGTGCTGAGGATCGGCTCGGCGATGAAGGCGGCGAGGCTGCCGACGGACTGGCGGTCGACCATCGCGAAGGCGTGGTCCAGTTCGGCCCGCCAGTCGTGGCGGCCGTCCCGCCGGAACAGCGGCCGGTAGGGGTTCGGCGTCGGGACGACGATGTTGCCCGGCGCCACGGGTCCGTAGCCGGCCCTCGACACGCCGTAGGTCGCCGCCGAGGAGGCGTGGGTGACGCCGTGGTACGACCGGTCGAAGGCGACGATCTCGTGGCCGCCGGTGTAGAGCTTGGCCATCCGGATGGCCGCCTCGTTGGACTCGCCGCCCGTGCTCAGCAGCATGACCTTGCCGAGCGGGGGCGGCAGCGTCCCGGCCAGGGCGGCGGCCAGGTCGACCACGGGCCGGCTGAGCATCCAGCTGAACAGGTGGTCCAGCGTGCCGGCGGAGTGGCGGACGGACTCGACGATGGCCGGGTGCGAGTGCCCGAGGAGGGCGCTCATCTGTCCGGAGGTGAAGTCCAGGATCGCGCGCCCGTCGCTGTCGAACACGTGGGATCCCGCGGCCCGCTCGATGATCGCCGGGGTGAAGTCGTTGCGGGCGTAGCGGATCAGATGGCGGTGGGCCGTCGCCCAGAACTCCGCCGCGGTGCCGGTGGGCTGCGTGCTCGCGTGCCGGCCGGTGGTTGCGCTCATGTGCCCTCGCCCCTTCGCCTGGGTAGCGGTGCGTGGGCCACGGTAGGAGAACCGGCGCCGCACCCGATTGCGGATATTGCCGGGCCGGCGCTCCGCTCAGCACACTTTGTGCGTGGATGCCATCGACCGCGCAATCATCGCGCAACTGCGTCGCGACTGCCGCATACCCAACACGGAACTGGCGGACCGGGTGGGCCTGACCCCCTCGCCCTGCCTGCGCCGGGTGAGACGGCTGGAGGAGGAGGGGGTCATCCTCGGCTACCACGCGCGCGTCGCCCCCGGGGCCATCGGCCGCGGCTTCCAGGTGCAGGTGGACTTCGAGCTGACCGACCAGGCACGGGAGACCATCGAGCGGTTCGAGGCCGAGCTGGTCTCCTGCGACGAAGTCGTCGAGGCCCGCCGCATGTTCGGCTCGCCCGACTACCACGCGCTGATCGCGGTGGCCGACCTGGAGACGTACGAGCGCTTCATGACCCGGCGGCTGACGGCCCTGCCGGGCCTGGCCAAGCTCCAGTCCCGCTTCGCGATGAAGACGCTCAAGTCCGACGCGGCCGGCCGGCCGTGACGCGGTGGCGACCGGCCGGGGGGCCCGGGGGTTCCTTCACCTGCGCGACGCCCTGAGGTAACCGGCGCATCCGCCGTGCGAAGGAACGCGCCGGTTACCTGGGCGGGCACAATCGCGCCATTCTCACCCTGGAAGGGACCGGTGTGTCACACGACCACTCCCACAGACGTCCGCACTCCCACTCCCACTCCCACTCCCACTCCCACTCCCACGGCCATGACCACAGCCACGGCGGCGACGTCGACGAAGCAACCCGAGTAGCGGCGGACACCTCCGTCTCCGACTCCGACCTCACCCCCGGACAGCTCTCGCGGCGCCGCATGCTGAAGGCCGCCGGGGTCACCGGGGCCCTCACCGCCGGCATGTCCGGCATGCTCGGCGTCACCCCGGCCATGGCGGAGGACGCCCGCCGCGGCAGGGACGGCGAGGGCGGCGGCAGGGGGCGCGGCGGGGGCGTCCGCCACTGGCTGGCGGGCGACCACCACATCCACACCCAGTACTCCTCCGACGCCATGTACACCGTCCTCGACCAGGCGCAGCACGGCGCGGCGTTCGGGCTGGACTGGATGGTCATCACCGACCACGGCGGCGCGACCCACGCCCGCATAGGCGTCGACCTGGTCAACCCCGACATCAGGGCGGCCCGCGCCGCACTGCGGGACACCCTGATCTTCCAGGGCCTGGAGTGGAACATCCCGGCCGCCGAGCACGGCACCGTCTTCGTGGCTCCGGGGAGACACGAGGTCTCGGTCCTCAAGCAGTTCGAGAACGACTACGACGGCAGGGTCAAGGGCGCCTCCGGCAACACCCCGGAGAACGAGGCCCTCGCCGTGGCCGGAATCCAGTGGCTGGGCAAACAGAAGGACCGGCGCCGCGTCGCGGACGCCCTCTTCCTCGCCAACCACCCGGCGCGCAACGGCATCGACAGCCCGCACGAGGTACGGGCCTGGCGCGACGCCGACCCGCGGATCGCGGTCGGGTGGGAGGGCGCCCCCGGCCACCAGGCGGGAGGTCTGCCCGAGGGGTACGGCCCGGGCTCGGCGCGCGGCGGCTACGGCAACTCCCCGAGCGACAACTCGTTCCCCGGCTACCCGCCGGAGAGCTACCGCTCCTGGGGCGGCTTCGACTTCTACACCGCCACCGTGGGCGGGCTGTGGGACTCGCTGCTCGCCGAGGGCAGGCCGTGGTCGATCTCCGCCAACTCCGACTCCCACATCAACTGGGGCGGCACCGCCCGCCGGCCCGACGGTTCCGGCTCCGCGCAGTTCGACCGGGACGGCCGCTACGGCGACCCGGTGTACGCCGGTGAAGTCAACCTCTCCGCCAGTGACTTCTGGCCCGGCATGTACAGCCGTACCCACGTCGGCACCGCGGACCGCGGCTACACCGCGGTGATGCGGGGCATCCGGGACGGCCGTGTCTGGGTGGACCACGGCCGCCTGCTGAAGAGCCTCGACGTCCGGGTGGTCGCCTCGGGCCGCGGCTGGGGGAAGGTCCACGGCCACGGCCGCGGCGAGGAGACCCTCGGCGGCACCCTCACCGCCCGCAGGGGCAGCCGGATCGAGCTGGTCGTCACCGTGACCGCCCAGGACGTGCCCAACTGGGGGGCGTTCCTGCCCCGGCTGAACCGGGTCGACCTGATCCGCGGCGCGGTGGACGTGTCCCACGCCGGGTCCGACCGCGACAAGCTGACCGCCCCGGACACCCGGGTCGTACGGCAGACCGACACCTCGGGACGCACCGGCACGTACACCCTGCGCTACGACCTCGGCACGCTGGAGGAGCCGTTCTACGTCCGGCTGCGCGGCACCGACGGCAACCGGCAGCAGCCGGGCTACCACGGCGCGGCGGTCGACCCGGCCGGTCCGGCCATCGACGTGGTCGGTGACGCGGACCCCTGGCGGGACCTGTGGTTCTACACGAACCCGATCTGGGTGCTGCCGAGCCGATGAGCACCGGACCGACGTCCCCGGCAGCGGCGGGGTCCACGGGCCCCCCCACGCGGGGCCGGGGCGC